>JAOZLU010000228.1:0-4390 GCA_029934695.1 Desulfobacterales bacterium
AATCCTCCACCCACCCTACAATCCGGGATTTTCTTATGTGCGTATGTCATCGGCGAGGCTGATGCCATGGGCCGCTCCTTTCACGGTTTCAGTGTTTTGAAATAACGCTGTTTTCCGTTTCTGATTTCCATAATCACCGCGCTTTTGACCGGATCGCCGTTTGCATTAAAGGTAATGGTTCCGGTCACGCCTTTGAAAAAACGGGTGTTTGCCAAAGCCTCACGGATTTTGGCTCTGTCGGTGGAACCCGAACGTGTGATTGCATCCGCCATAACCATGACCGCATCATATCCCAGAGCTGTGGCCGAATCGTACTTATGTTTTTTCACAAAGGACCGGGAAATTTCCGAATCCGTGAATTCCGACCAATGTGTGCAGCAATATCCCCGCTTCAGTTCTGAACCACCTTTGGCAAAAAAGCTCTGTCCGGTCCATCCGTCCCCTCCGATCGGAATGGACGTTATTCCGGCATTCTGCGCCTGTCTGATGATAAGGCCGCTTTCATCGTGACCGGAAAGAAATAATACATCCGCACCTGCATTTTTAGCCTGGGTTATCTGTTCATCAAATCTTTCCTGTTTTGGTTTGTATTCCAGTTCAGCCAGAATTTTGCCGCCCGAGTGTTCAAAATTTTTTTTAAATATCTCGGACAGTTTCAGGCTGTAATCACTCGTCAGATTGGTAAAAACAACAGCAGTGGCCGCGTTCAGTTCCTTCCTTGCGAACCGGGCCATCACGCTGCCCTGAAAATCATCCGTAAAACAGACCCTGAAGATGTGGTTCCCGATTTTTGTGACATCCGGATGAGTGGACATATTGGATATCATAGGAATTTCCCGTGCCTGAGCCACCTTGGCGATGGCAAGGGAATGCGTACTCCAGGTTGCCCCGATAATGCAGGCCACATCTGCTTTGGCAGCCTTTTCAGCGGCAATACTCGAGCCGATCGGAGAACTGAGGTTGTCATAAGTCAGCAGATTGATTTGCCTTCCCAAAATTCCGCCCTGCCGGTTAATATCTTCCACTCCCAGGCGCACACCCCGGAGTGAAGCTGCGTTATCTTCCGTTGCCTTACCTGTCAGGGCGTATATGGCAGCAATGCTGATCGTGTCTTCCGCAAAGGCTGTCGAAAAAAACAGCGTCATCATCAGACACAGCAGGTAAAATTGAATTTTTTTCATAAATCCTCCTGTATTTTGGTCTCACCACGAAATCCCAAACAACGTGAGCATCTGCGTCTGAAAGCTGTAAAACAGCAGACAACTGACAACTTCAGAACCCGAATCCTATCACCGTCACATCATCCTGCCTTTCATATTCTCCTCTGTATGCTTTCAAAGCCTGAAGGAGTAATTCCTGCTGCTTTTCAAAGGGCAACTCCGCATTTTTTTTCAGCAAATTTTTGAATCGTCTCATACCCAGACGCCGGCCGTTTTCTCCGCCCAACTGATCTTCAAACCCGTCACTGAACATATAAAAGGACATTCCTCTTTCGAGTTTGACAACGTGATTGGTAAAATCAAAGTCCAAGTCGGCTGTCTGATAACCGATGCTTTGTCTGTTCCCTTTGATAACCTCTCCCTGGCCATTATGAACATAAATCAGCGGCATCTTCGCGCTGGCAAAGGTGATTTGTCGTTCGTTGTCAGCGGTTCGCTGTTCGTTGTCATGGACTGTTAATAACGGTCCATTGTCAACGGACCACTGACCACTGACAAAACATATTGCTGCGTCCATGCCGTCATCGGAGACACGCTCAGAATTCTGGTGAATCATGGTTTTGACAATAAAATTCAGCTTTTTCAGAATCTGAGCAGGATCATGACAGCCTTCGTCACGAACGATCCTCCTCAGTGCGGAGTACGCAAGCATGGTCATAAAAGCGCCGGGAACCCCATGACCGGTACAGTCTATGACGGCCATGACAAAGCCGTCTTCAAAAAAATCAGCGAAAAAAATATCTCCTCCGACAATCTCCTTGGGCATCCAGATAAAAAAGCTGTCAGGGAGAGCGGTTTTATCATTCCAGGCAAAATTGAATCTCAACGATTTGAAATCCTCCTGAAAGTCCTCTCCAAATTCAAGACTGTCTTTATAAATCCAGTTTACATCTGCCGGACGGGGTTTGCAACCCCGTCCGGCAAGAAGGACTGTCTTCATCGTCTTCTTCATAAATCCAGTTTACGGAAATCATTCTGGACAAAATTGAATCTCAACGATTTGAAATCCTCCTGAAAGTCCTCTCCGAATTCCAGACTGTCTTCATCGTCTTCTTCATAAATCCAGTTTACGGAAATTTTTTTGCCCTTGTTCACCGAGTTTTCCAGTTTTCTGAAAAAATCGGTAAATATCATTGATGAACCGCTGTTGAAATAAATAATTTCCATATTAACGGCAACTTCCTGATCTTCCAACTGCTCAAGATAGTTCTCCAGCCAAGAAAAGACGGGCGCGTAAACCTCCTCGATATTTGCCGGGTAAGACACGCCTTTTATTTCAAGGAGATTATCTTCGCTGTCAAAAGATATCTCAGGAGAGGATTTCGTTGCTTCTATTTTCAGTTTATCCATTATTTTCTCCGTAAACATCAAGCATCAGACCTTGCTGTGATAAAGGGCTTTCAGCGTCACGCACAACATGAAAAATCATCAGTATCAGGTTTTGAAAGGAAATGCAAGGGGAAAATCAACAATCGGTTTCAAAAGACCTCTTCCAAGAGGTCTCCCCATAAAGCGGTTTCTTTTCATCTGCATCTGAAAGCTGTAAAACAGCAAACAAGTTCAAAACCTGAATTCCACCACACTCAGGATAAAATGTAAGCGTTTCTTCTGATCATCTGACCGTCCGACATTAAAGGCTGTCCGGAAATCTGAAATTTTTTTGTCCTGTACACAGGCAAAAGTCATATTTTTGCATCCTTATGATAAAAAATTGCGGCTTTCTGTTTGTATTTTCTTTAAAATCGTGATAATCAGAAAATTTCGTTTTGAAAATTTCCCATCTTCCGATGGCCAGGAGGTTGCGCTCAACGATTCAGCGGTGCAGGTCTCAACAACACGCCATATACTTCGGACATTATTCAAAAAAATGAGGATATGCTTGGGGAATTGAATTTATTAAGGATATCGTCAGTCGTCATGGCCGCTTATCTTATGGCCGCTTATGCGATGAGCGGTTCCTGGGTGGAATGGCGCGTCTATATTAAGGGTGTCCCGACGGTTGTGTTTCTGGATTCCCGGGGAAAGGAACGACGTGATCTGCGTCTGGCGGATTTTCTGCCGGCAGATCAGTTTCTTGACAGGCCATGAAAACGCCGCCCGGGTCCAAATGATAAAAAGTTCGTAGTTCCGCCTTCAGGCGGTGCCGCGGCACTACGAACTTTTCGGCCGCACCGCCTAAAGGCGGAACTACGAACAAAAGCCGGGTTTCTGTCCCTCCGACTTTTCCAGAAGATGCGGATATTCTGTTTTTATTTGCATTTTGAGTTCCAGATCAAATTCAGCTTTATATAATGTTTTCACATCTGAGAGTTGTTTCACCTTTAAACCTTTGGCTTTCCGGAGTTTGGCTCCCATAAGATTGCTTCCGATGAGTATGGTTCCGCGAAGGTCCGCTTCCTGAAGCACAGCATTTCGGAGATTTGCTCTCCACAGGTCTGCTTCCCGGAGGTCTGCTTTCCAGAATATGGCATTTTGGAGGTCAGCACCGGTGAGGTCCGCTTCCTGAAGATTTGCCCCTTCCAAGTCAGCTCCTTTCAGGTTGACCCTCCAAAGGTCCGCTTCCTGGAAAATGGCATTCTGGAGATCCGCTCTTCCGAGATCGGCTAACCGGAGATCGGCTCCCATAAGATTGGCATCCCGAAGGTTCGCCCGCCACAGGTCTGTTTCACGAAGGTCTGTTTCACGAAGGTCCGCCCCCTGCAAGTCCGCTTCCATAAGGTTGGCCTTCCGGAGATCAGCCCCTCGAAGATTGGCCCCTTGGAGGTTGGCCCCTCTGAGGTTGGTTTCCTGAAGGTCGGCCTCTCGGAGATTCACTTCCATGAGTACAGCTCTTCGGAGATCTGTTTTCCAAAGGTCAGCTCCCCGGAGGTTCGCCTTCCAGAGTACGGCGTTCCGGAGGTCAGCTTTCAGAATGTCAGCTTCCCGGAGTTCAGCCTCCTGAAGCATGGCATTTCGGAGATTCGCTTCCCAGAAATTTGCCTTTTGGCGTTTGATGTTCCAGAGTATATTTCTCATGAATTTCTCCTATATTCAGCTATAAAATTCCAAATCTCAATACCCGAATTGTTATTTGAGATTTGGGATTTATTTGGAATTTGGACATTGAAATTTGGGATTTATTTGGAATTTGGACATTGAGATTTGGGATTTATTTGGAATTTGGACATTGA
>JAOZLU010000228.1:4490-9866 GCA_029934695.1 Desulfobacterales bacterium
TTTATTTGGAATTTGGACATTGAGATTTGGGATTTATTTGGAATTTGGACATTGAGATTTGGGATTTATTTGGAATTTGGACATTGAGATTTGGGATTTATTTGGAATTTGGACATTGAGATTTGGGATTTATTTGGAATTTGAGATTTGGGATTTATTTAATCATAACCTCCCTGAGAAGTCTGATTCTCCCAAGCATCTTGCCCGAACCCATTACAACAGGTGATCAGGGATAACTTTCAATTTTTCACTCTCAATAAAATCAAACCCTGATCTGTTCGAGAACGCCGGTGTTGTCAAGCGTCTTCCCTGAACCAAGCGCCACTGTCAATAGCGGATTCTCGGCCACGATTATTGGAAGACCGGTTTCCTCGCTGAGAAATTTGTCCAAATTTTTTAACAAAGCAACACCGCCGGTTAATGTGATTCCGCTTCTGACAACATCTGCGGTCAGCTCGTGAGGTGTGTGATCCAAGACAAATTTGACCGCGTTGACAATGGCATACATCTGCTCCAGAATGGCCTCCCGGACTTCCTTGGAATCAATGGAAAGCACCCGTGGTTTTCCCGATACAATATCCCAGCCTTTGATTTCCATGACTTCCGGATTCTGATTGTCAGGATGTGCGTTCCCGATGGTTATCTTTATCTTCTCAGCTGTTCTCTCACCAATGATAAAATTATATTTTTTCTTTATATATCGAATAATTGAATCATCCATCCTGTCTCCGGCAACCCGGAGAGATCTGCTGGAAACAATACCGGTAAGAGAAATTACCGCCACTTCTGTGGTGCCGCCGCCGATATCAACCACCATATTGCACCTGGGCTTGGTAATATCAAGACCAGCTCCGATTGCTGCGGCCATAGGCTCTTCAATCAGAAACACTTTCCTGACACCTGCCCGTTCCGCGGCATCCTTGACAGCCCGCTTTTCGACCGGCGTAATTCCGAACGGAACAGCGATGACAATTCTTGGTCTGAAGAACGACATTCCATTGCGCACTTTTTTTATAAAATGTCTGAGCATGGCCTCGGCGATCTCGAAATTTGCAATCACGCCGTCGCGCATCGGACGAATGGCAATGATATTTGCCGGCACTTTTCCCAGCATTTTTTTCGCATCAGTGCCCACGGACAGAACCTGCTTCTCCATCCTGCTGTTTGTGCGTAATGCGACAACTGAAGGTTCGTTTAAGACGATGCCCTTTCCCTTTGTATAAATGAGCGTATTGGCTGTTCCCAGATCAATCGCCAGATCTCTTGAAAATACATCCAAAAGAAAATTCAGTCTGCCGGGTGAGGACCTGAAAAAAGACCTTGCTGCTGTATCTTTTCTGGGTTTGGCCTTGCGTTTTTGTGGCAATTCCGGGGGAATTGCCGAATCTCTTTCTGCTTTAAAACCGGAGGCCGGAGCTGGCAGAGATTTTCCCTCAGGAGAAGCGTCTGTCTTTCCAGACTGCCCACGGGGAACAGAACCGGAGGCCGGAGATGGCGGATGCTTGCCCTCGACAGAAGCATCTGTCTTTTCAGAATGTTCATGGCCATTACATGAACGAGATGTAAGCCTGTCTGTTGTGCGCTCACGCTTTTTATCTGTCCTGCTGTGATTTTTCTGAGTATTTTGTCTGCATTCTCCCGGCTCCCCTTCTGTCCGGGGCTTCATTAAAAAAAAACGGGCCTGGCATTTAAAGCATCGTGCATAACCCCCTTTGTCAGGGATTTTTGAATCGGATATTTTATAGGCAGCTTCACATTTCGGGCACTGAACTTTCATTAATTGCACTCCTACTTTTTAAAAAACAGGCCATAAAGTTGACACTTGTTCGCTTATGGCATGAAACAAAGTGACATTTCAATAGGGTGAAAAGAGTAATTTGATGGGGAAACATCCTACTCTCAGACAACCCACTGTAATTCCTCTGATTACAAACCTTGAGAATAAGAAATTTGTCAAAGAATTCCAAAATGCTTTTGGCAACTATCCTAAAGTCGGGGCCTTATATGGCTATATTGCCGCGACCTTTATTGCAAAAGCTTACGAAAAAGCAGGCAAAACTGACACTGAAAAATTCATTGACGCGCTTGAGGGGATGAGTGTTGACAGTCCGGTGGCAAACTGACCGTGCGGGCGTATGATCGTCCCGGGATAAAAGCGATCCTGATTCAGGCTTTTGCCTTGTGAGGTCAGACAGACAAACGATCTGCAAAATTGATTTACATGATCGTCCCTATATCCCGCGTCAGATATTTTTCTTCTATGAAATCTGCCAGCCTCCCGATCTCTTCCAGACCGAACCGGGGAACATTCAGGTCTGTGTCTGTATCCGTGACAAGGGCGATGAGGCCGTTATTCTCCTGAGAAAGCGGCGTTTTGTGTGCTGTTGCACGAAAGACCTCTATTTTGGGCTTGTTCTCCCTTTTGTAACCTTCGGTAATGATAATATCCACATCCTGAAAATATGTCTGAAAGCTGTCCAGTCTTTCGGAATGATGATCTTTCATCATTGCAATGCTTCCGCCGGAAGCGACAATCACCGTGTCTGCGCCGGCTGCCTTATGACGCCAACTGTCTTTTCCTTTCTTGTCAATATCAAATTTATGAAATGCATGCTTTATGATACCGATTCTGTATCCCCGCTTTTTCAGCTCGGGAATCAGTTTCTCAATGAGCGTTGTCTTGCCTGATCCGGATTTGCCTACAATGGAAATAATCTGCGGCATAATAAATTCACCTTTTTCTGAATAATCAAATTGTTAAATATCCCTGGCACTGACGGTTTTTGTGGTCTGGATAATACGCTGGAAGGACATTAAGCCATGCTCCTTATTTGCTTCTCATAAATCCCTGCTCTGAGGATCACATTCTCATCCGGAATTTTCAGCACATAGTACTTAGGCAATTTTAAAAAAAGAACATCCCACTACCACTGAGATGCAGGCTGGGTGGAGCGCAGCGCAACCCACCAGACACCTCCGGCCATCCGCACAAGGTGGGTTACGCTGCGCTCCACCCACCCTACGTTGCCATAGCACAAGGTGGGTTACGCTGCGCTCCACCCACCCTACGTTGCCATAGTGGGAGATTCTTTTCTGGAAATCACCTTAAAGGTTTCCCGAAATTCTTTTTCCTGATCTGTACCCCCTGTCAGACAGGGATTCATGATTCCTTATTTATATAAGAGCCGTTATTAATTGGATTTTTTCGCCCTTGAATTCCAACTTTCTGTAAATATCAACTTTTTCCCAAAAGATTTCGGAATCCGATGACCGGTTATTCAGAATATGAAAATATGATGATCTGCCGACTTTTAAATTAAAAATATTGCTGCTTCTAATGGTTTTTATGGTTTCCGATATAAACGCAGACAGACACATACTGCCTGTGCGTCGGTCAGAGTGCGGGGGCATCAGCGTTCATCTGCGGTTTGCAGGAAATTCGTTCCGATATTTGCCAATCCGAGCCGGGCAAGGATGCATCCGTTCCGATATCACCTGAAAAAATTCATATTGGGTCTTGAAACAAGATCAGGCGCATCTTCAAAAAAGCTGTGAAGGATGTCTTTCGCTTCCTCCATATCCTGAGAATTCAGGAGCTTTATATAAAGGGTATGTCCGAACCGGAAATTGGCGGAAAAATATAATGCGAATTTTCTGAAACGTCTGACGGCTCTTGTCGGATCATAATGCCTGGCAAGAAGCGTCGTCATATTCACAGCAGAATCAAGGTAAATATCCGGGCCTGGCTTGAAGCCATCGGCCAATTCAGCAAATATCCAAGGTCTTGCGACTGCCATCCGGCCAATGGCAACGCCATCGCATCCTGTCTGCTGCAACATATTCCGGCAGTCGTCATGGTCAAAAACATTGCCGTTCCCAAAAACCGGAACTGACACGGCCTGCTTTATCATTCCGATATATTCCCATCGGGGAGGGCGCGCCCGACGGTCAGGCGCGACCCTGGGATGAAATGTCAGGGCATCCGCGCCCGCGTCTTCAAATCGTTTCGCCAGATCGATTGCAATCCGGGGATCATCTTTCCAGCCTGTGCGGAACTTGGCAAAAATCGGGATGGAAACCGCTTTTCTGACATCCGCCACAATTTGGGCTGCAAGTGCGGGGTTTTCCAGAAGGGCCGCGCCGGAGTTCTGACGACATATAGAAGGGGCGGTGCATCCGAAGTTGATATCAACGCCGAAAAACCCCTCTTTTTCAATCCGGCGTGCGGCTGTCGCCATAATTTCAGGGTCAGATCCGAAAATCTGACAGACCAGGCAGGAGAGTTCCTCATCTCTCCACCTGAAATAAGGAGACACATATCTGTTCTCATGCGGAACTGATTTCGCACGGCACATCTCCGTGAACAGCAGCCCGTAACCGCCGAATGAGGAAACAAGCTCCCGAAACGCGATATTCCCGATAAAACTCATGGGGGCAAGAACAAGTCTTTTTTCAATGCGCCTGTTTCCCACACAAAGGGACTGGTTAAGATTGTTGGAAAGCTCTGTAATCATTTTTACCTGAATTATGTAATTAAGGATTTCCCAATAAATAACATATACGTCTTTTCTCTATACAACGATTCATAAATTCTCCCCCCCCTTCCGCTCCTGCGGGATTGCCAAATCCGGCGGCTTAGTTTTAACAATCGTTCGACGGCTCGTCTGAACTCGCCTAAGTCCGAACTGAGCGGCACGAGGATGAACGCAGACAAAACCTGCACAGTGAGGCTCCGTCGCTGCAAGGTGTCGTTTTTTTGAGTATTAAGCTGAATCAGACGCACCTGAGCTGTATTCAGCTATCTATCCTTAGTATAATGTGAATGTCAATAGTTTTTTGGGCAGTTGTATGAATTTTTGTGTAATTAATTAATTAAAAAACTGCTGAGACTCGGCAAAAATGACCGATGGAAACTGGACAGGGATGAGAAATTCATGGAACGGAGGCTCCTGCCGGACGGGGTTTGCAACCCCGTCCGGTAATCGTCCTTCCTCAGACCGATCATCAACGGCAGGGGCTTTGAGTCCAAGTAGCCGAATATGGGGGATGAGCGCCAAATACATCAAGCTGAGATTGCCGGACGGGGTTTGCAACCCCTATCTCCTGATTTACGATTTCAGGAAAAAGAAGGAATACAGGCAGGAGGAGATTCTGTTTCAGGATAAGCGGATATTTGCTGAAAGGAGAAAACACCATGCGAAAGAAACTTAACAACACCGGGCTGTGTATTTCATGAAGGATGTAAGGAACTCGGAAAAAACGCATTATCCCGCCTGCAAAAAACCGCTTCGCTTAATTTTTGCACTCCTTGCGAACTTTCATGCAAAAAACCGCTTCGCTTAATTTTTGCACTCCTTGCGAACTTTCATGCAAAAA
>JAOZLU010000836.1 GCA_029934695.1 Desulfobacterales bacterium
AGGGTGGGTGAAGCGAAGCGGAACCCACCTTATGCGCAAAATGGTGGGTTCCGCTTCGCTGCACCCACCCTGCATTTTGTACAATGTGACCAGCATGGAAAAAGTCAGAAGGCTTATGAAGCAGGCTGTGCAGGATAATGTTTTCCCGGGAGGAGTGCTTCTGGTTTCAAAAGATGATTCGATTATCTTCTTTGAAGCCTTCGGATATGCTGACATATTCTCAAAACGTCCTGTCAAACGGGATACGATTTTTGATTTGGCATCTCTTACAAAACCGCTTGCCACCACTTTGGCAGTGATAAAGCTGGTCCAGCAAAGCAGACTGGATATTGATCAACATCTTGAATCTGTTTTGCCCCAGTTCAGGAACACAGAAAAAGGGGGAATAAAAATAAGGCATCTTCTGGGGCATAATTCCGGGCTTCCTGACCACCGCCCATATTATGAACAATTGCATAAACTTGCTCCTGATATCCGTAAAGCTGCTTTAAGGGGCTTTCTTGTGAAAGAATCACTGATATATCCGATTGGTGAAAAGGTTTTGTACAGCGACTTGGGATTTATGATTCTTGGATGGATAGTGGAAGCCGTGTCCGGAAAACACCTTGACCATTTTATGGATGAAAAAATATACAGGCCCCTTGGCCTTGAAAACCTTTTTTTTGTGGAAACGCATCCTTTTAAAAAAGAAAGCGTTTTTGGGAGAGCCTCGCCTCTGGAATTTGCAGCAACTGAATTTTGCCCGTGGCGTAATGTCCTTTTAAATGGTGCCGTGCACGATGATAATGCATACACAGTGGGGGGGATTGAGGGCCATGCCGGCCTTTTCGGGGCTGCCTCGGATGTTTGTGTCCTCTTGTCAGAATTATTGGCAACCTTCCATGGATATTTTTCAACTTGTATATTTCAAAGAAATATTCTAAAAGAATTTTTTAAGCGACAGGAGGGTACAGACAGAGCACTCGGATTTGACACCCCCTCTTTGCACGATTCGAGCAGCGGCAGTTATTTTTCCAAAAGAAGTGTGGGGCATCTTGGCTTTACCGGAACATCTTTCTGGATGGACCTTGACCTTTCTGTCATTGTCATACTTTTAACCAATCGTGTGCATCCGTCGCGTGACAATATAAAAATAAAAGCTTTCAGGCCGAAATTACATGATGCAATAATGAAAAATGTTGCAAATACAGTTTCAAAAGCGACATATCCGTAAATTTTTCACTTGTAATGATATTCTGTTTTTGATAGGCATTCAGTGTCTGTCGTATCTTAAGAGGTGTTTGTATGAGGACAGCATAAACTTCCGGCTTGGGACTTTCATATTTGATTCCGATATGATATGGTTTTTAATCAACAGATGAGCCTGAATGTCGGACCATCTGATATTAAATACGAGGAAAGAGGTAAAATGAATCTGTTTTTAGATGCAATTTTAGGTATGTTTTCAAATGACCTTGCAATTGATCTGGGGACCGCGAACACGCTTGTCTATGTCAAAGGCAAGGGGATTGTGCTGAGTGAGCCCTCAGTCGTTGCAGTACGCACAGACAGCAAAATGAAAAACCGTATTCTGGCTGTTGGTACCGAAGCGCACAATATGCTCGGAAAAACACCAGGTAACATCGTGGCGATCCGCCCCATGCGTGACGGAGTGATTGCTGACTTTGAAGTGACCGAAGCAATGATCCGTCATTTTATTCACCAGGTCCACAACAGACGCACATTTGTCAGACCAAGAATCATTATTGCCGTGCCGTCCGGGATTACCCAGGTTGAAAAGCGGGCTGTCAAGGAATCAGCGGAATCAGCGGGGGCCCGGGAAGTGTTTCTGATTGAAGAGCCTATGGCCGCGGCCATAGGTGCCGGCCTTCCCATTACCGAGCCGACGTGCAACATGGTCATTGATATCGGCGGCGGCACAACAGAAGTTGCTGTCATCTCACTCGCCGGAATTGTTTACAGCAGATCTATCCGGGTCGCCGGCGACAAGATGGACGCTTCGATTATGCAGTACATCAAGCGGGAATACAATCTGCTCATCGGGGAGAGGACATCTGAGAGCATAAAAATAAACATCGGAAATGCATATCCGGATCCTAAAAATTTGGAGACAATAGACGTTAAGGGCAGAGACCTTGTATCAGGAATACCCAAAATTATCAGCATCGGCGCCGAAGAGATACGGGTCGCAATTTCCGAGCAGATAGATGCCATTATAGAGACAGTGAAAATAGCATTGGAGCAGACCCCCCCGGAGCTGGCTGCAGACATTGTTGACAAAGGAATTGTGCTGACGGGCGGCGGCGGCCTGTTAAAGAATCTGGACAAACTGCTCAGCGAGGCCACAGGCCTTCCCATAAAAGTGACCGAAGACCCGTTATCCACTGTGGCACTCGGGTCTGGTAAAACACTTGACAGCATTGAAATTCTTAAACAGGTTGTGATCGCATAAATTGGATGTTTGATGTTTGATGTTTGATGTTTGATGTTTGATGTT
>JAOZLU010000837.1 GCA_029934695.1 Desulfobacterales bacterium
GTTTGCCGGGTTTGCCGGGTTTGTCGGGTTTGCCGGGTTTGTCGGGTTTGTCGGGCGTTATTGTGAAAAGGTGGGTTGCGGGTTTCGTTTTTTACTGCGTAAAAAATCGAAATCCTCCACCCACCCTACAAGAGTGAACTTTTCACTATCAAAGTTCCAGTGCTTTTTTGATCTTTTCCATCAGAACCTCTTCTTCCTCAGATCGGATAAAATCGGCATCTGCGATGCCTCGGGCGATTTCCAATGCTTCGGCGCGGTCGTCGGAAGTTGGCAGCAGTCTGGCAAGCGAGTTTATCGCCCGATCTTCGTCCGCTTCAAGGATGCCGGACTGGTCCTTTACCATCTGCTTGAAATCGGATGGTTTTATTTTCCTCAGTCTCTTGTTCGCCTTCACGATTTTCTCACCGATAATCAGCTCTCTCCGATCAATGATTTCATCTGCACTTGCCATGGCCACCATAATGCGAACAGCACCTTCGGCAAATCCGCCTTTTTCCATTGCACCGAGCCAGACTTCTTTCCCGGCATGTGCCCCTTCTTTCTCTCTTTTATCCTGCTCCCCTTGCGGAGGGGTCGTTTCCTGCTTCTCTGGTTCCGGAAACAACGATTTCATCCACGGATTGTCATAGACAGACCTGAATATGAGTTCCTGGGTCGTGTCCCGGATATCCCTGTAGTAGTTGAGCATGGCTGTCACTCCGTCTGAGAACCCCCCTTCCATGATCAGGAAAGGGTTGTTGGCAGAGACGGACTGCCGGTTTTGTCTTACTATCGGCGCAAGAGTTTTGATGGGAAAGAGAAAGGGATTCTGATCAGAAAAAGAATATCTTGATATTCTCAGCGGATGGAGCTGCCTCATGATCTGTGCGGAGAATTCTGTCACTCCCATCCGCACCCAGGGGCTGACAAACGACCGATAAAATTTGTCCGTCTTTTCAGAAATGGCCGCGACAGCGGGAAAGCTCGCCTCATCCTCCTGTCCGTCATCAAAGGCCAGAATGTCGCTGATTTCCCGCTCAACGAATCGGACATTATAGTCTGTTACCGGGAGATTCTTATTCTCATCTGTGATGACCATCTCATACAGCCCCGGGGGAAGATAATCAATCATGTCAATGCTTCGGATAATTTCATGATGCTCCTTTTTTGCCACGCCCGCGGACACGAATATCCCCAGATGGCCGATTTTTTCATGAACCCGATAGATGATGACCTGCTGATGCCGCTTAATTTCTTCCACCGAGCTATAGACATTTGCGATCCAGTTGAGGGCCTGCTGGGGAGGCGTGATGTTATCTCCTTTGGACGCGAAAACCACAACCGGGTCCTCAAGATTCTTCAGATCAATTTTTTCCCCCTGGTTCACTTCCAGCTGCCCCTTTTCCAGCTTGTTTCCCATGAACAGATTGCTTACGATAAAGCGTATTTCTTCCGCGGTCATGATGAAATAGCCGTTCCACCATTTTTCAAAGTTGAGGTATCTTTCCCCTTCGGCATCCACTTTGGACCAGACATTATACTGTTTTGACCAGTAAGTGTTTGCCGGGTTGAGCCCTTCAAAGTTTGCCACGAGATTTGCGCCGTCAAATTTGCCGTTGCCGAGATCACTCAGCAGTGAAACCAGCCACATCCCCCCGAGAAGCCCGCCTTTGTAGCGCATGGGATTTTCTCCCTCCACTCCGGCCCAGTAGGAAAGGGGTGAGCCGTTAAGTACCACCGGGCCGGTCACATCCGGCCGGTCCGCGCTGAGAAGGGCCACTGCCCATCCTGCCTGGCAATTTCCGATCACTGCCGGGTCTTCTGCATTGGGGTGGCGTTTCTTAACTTCTTTGATGAAACTGATTTCTGCCTGTTCCACATCCGCGAGGGTCTGTCCCGGGCACGGCTCAGGATAAAAGACAAGAAAATAAACCGGATGGCCTTCTTTCAATGCCATGCCAATTTCAGAATCCCGTTTTGAACCGCCGATTCCCGGGCCGTGGCCTGCTCTGGGGTCAATGATCACAATGGGCCGCTTTTTCTGGTCAAAGGTGAATCCTTTTTCCGGGATAATACGGATCAGATCATGGTTCACCGGTCTTTTCATGCTCCGGCCGTCAACAATGATTTTGTAATCAAATGTCAGTACTGGTGGCTGACCTTTTTGCTGATGTTCAAGATAAATATTCCCCCGTTTTCGGAGGATGTCCATGAAAAGCACGGAGCGCTGACCAGCATCTGTCCAGTAATCAGAGGCCTCTTTCATACAGGTGAATTCCTGTTTGGTATTTCTGAAAATATCTTTTATGTTCATAAAGTTAATTCCTTTGAATCAATCGGATAGTGCTAAAATTCCCCTTTTTGGGTGGGATTATAGGGATAAAACGGTTTGTGTGTCAAGTAATAAAGGACAAGGGCTGGCGGCAGGGGTGCAATTAATAATTTCCAGGTGATCATCGTGTTTAATTTCAGATAGTTATCTTTTTTAACCACAAGGGCACTATGCTTGA
>JAOZLU010000838.1 GCA_029934695.1 Desulfobacterales bacterium
GATGTTGGATGCTTGATGTTGGATGCTTAACGATACAGAGATTCCAGAATAGGGACAGATATGAACAATTTTTTACTCGAAATCGGAACAGAAGAAATTCCGGCAGGTTATATAGAGCCTGCGCTGAATGCTTTGGCGTCAACGCTTTTAAAGAAACTGACCGATGCCCGCATTGACCATGGTGACGCCAAAATTTACGGAACACCGAGAAGGCTTGCTGTGGAAATCGCAGATGTTTCAGACAAACAGACATCTGTGACACAGAATGTTATCGGTCCGCCGGAAAAGGTCGCTTTTAATGGAAACGGCAAGCCCACCGTGGCCGCCCAGAAATTTGCCGGGAAGATCGGAATTCCCATGGACGAAATCCGTGTCACAGAAACGGAAAAGGGCCGTTATCTGTGCGCGGAAAAAACAGAGGAGGGGGTTGCAAGTAGCGAGATTCTTGCAAATATTCTGCCGGATGTGATCACCTCAACGCCATTCCCAAAGACCATGAAATGGGCAGGTTACAATATTCACTTTGCAAGGCCCATCCATTCCATACTCGCACTTTTGGGAAAAAATGTGGTTTCTTTCAAATTGGAGGATATCGAGAGTGGCAACACCGCGTCCGGTCACAGATTCATGTATGCAGACAACGTGACAGTGGCAGATACAGGTGATTATGTTGACAGTCTGCGTTCTGCATCCGTGGTTGTGGACTTGGAAGAGCGTAAGAAAATTGTCGAAGAAGAAATTTCAAAAATTGCAGACGATCTCGGGGGCAGGGTGCTGCCTGATCCCGAGCTTGTGGATATTGTAAAGAACCTTGTGGAATATCCCATTGCCGTGGCAGGGAAATTCGACACAAAATACCTTGAGGTTCCTGATGAGGTTCTGATCACCGCCATGCGTGAACACCAGAAATATTTTGCGGTGATTGATGAGAAAAACAGACTCATGCCCTGTTTTATTGCTGTGAACAACACGCGGACAAAGGATATGACCCTTGCTGCCACAGGGCATGAACGAGTTCTCAGGGCGCGGCTTGCAGATGCCCAGTTCTTTTACAAAAGCGATATGGAAACCTCCTTTGATGAGTGGGTGGAAAGATTGAAAAGGGTTCTTTTTCAGGCCAAACTGGGATCCATGTATGAAAAAATCATGCGGGTTCGTGAACTCTCCGAATTTCTGGCAGACGAGGCAGGTCAGAATTCGGAGTTCAGACATCGGGTATCCAGAGCCGCCACATTGTGCAAAACAGACCTTGTCAGCCAGGTTGTGGTGGAATTTCCCAAGCTTCAGGGCGTGATGGGAAGGGTTTATGCGTCTGTCAGAGGCGAGCATCGTGAAGTGGCGTATGCGATTGAAGAACACTATCGGCCCACGTCTTCCGGCGGCCTGCTGCCTGAAACCATGACAGGGGCAATCCTCGCGATTGCCGACAAGATGGATTCTTTATGCGGTTGCTTCAGCGCGGGGCTTATTCCGACCGGAGCCTCTGATCCCTATGCGCTCAGGCGCCAGGGGATCGGCATTCTTCAGATCATGCATGACAAGGGCCTTTCATTTTCTTTAAAAAACCTGATTGAAAAGAGCACAAGGCTTTTTCGCGGAAAAACGGATCAGGAAATAAAAGATATCACAGCAGCGGTCTATACCTTTCTGAAAAATCGGATGGCTCACCTTCTTTCGGAAGAGGGCTTTCCCAAGGATAACATCGCTGCAATTGTTGATATTTCGGTGGATCATGTGCCCAATGTCCGAAACCGCGCCCGCGCCTTGGGAAAACTCAGGGCTGAACCTGATTTTGAACCCCTGGCCATTGCTTTCAAGCGGGTGGTGAACATTATCCGAAAGGCGGATTATATGGTCATGGGCAATATTGACGAAAGCCTTTTTGAACATGAATGCGAGTCAGCGCTCTTTACTGCTTATAAAGTGGTAAAAGAGAAGGTGGCAGATGATCTGGACAAGGGACTTTTTGACCAGGCTCTGCTGGATATCGCTTCTTTGCGTGATGCTGTGGACGCGTTTTTTGAAGGTGTCATGGTCATGGCTGATGACATGAAAATAAGAGACAACAGGCTTTCGCTCCTCAGGCACATTGCGGATCTGTTCGGAGAGTTTGCGGATTTTTCAAAAATTTCAACTTAGGAGGATGATATGGCAGCAAAAAAGGGATTTGACCCTGAAAAAGATAAGATTCTGAAACAATGGAAATGCGATGACACAGGGCTTATGATTTCCATTAACCAATATGGCGATGGTGAGCCGAAAGTTCAGATCGGCCCCAGGATATTGCTGAAAAAAGACGGAACCGAAAGAGTGCCGTCAAAAGCCGGCCGGCTTTCAATAGAGGATATTATGTGGCTCTATGATATCATTGATGAACTGAAAGATGATCTTTCCGGGCGGGTCGGCCCGGGATAGAAACTTGATGTTGGATGTTTGTTGGATGTTGGATGTTGGATGTTGGATGTTGGATGTTGGATGTTTGATGTTGG
>JAOZLU010000229.1 GCA_029934695.1 Desulfobacterales bacterium
CATCCAACATCAAATACTTCTCATTCTCCTTCCTCAATCTGCTGATCAGCAGATCTGTTTCTTCCATGTTCAGGCCGATTGTCTTCAGATGAGTAAGGGATTCGTCGAGAACACTCTGAAAGAATTTCCTTCTTGCCATAGGAGGTTGTTCTGCAATTTCCTCCCAACTCTGAAGCTGATTTTTTTCCAAGGCTGATCTGATGGCAAGTCTGAATGAGCCTTTGAAAACCATTATTTCGATATTGGGGAACATCTGATTTGCAATGGCCCCCAGTTCGCTGATCTTCTCCTCCTGTTTCCTGCTTCCGACAACGGGTCCCATAATTCTCCCTCCTTTCTTATTTCTCACTCTCCACTTTTTTGATTGCCTCATAAATATCGGCCGGGGCACTGGAAGAATGAGCCAATCACATTGGCCTGAATCTGCTTATATCATCAAGAGTAAATTCAATTTCATAGATATGAACTATTATCTCTTATTCGCTCTGAGCAATTAACGGCAACTTCAGCCACCGAGGAACGAGGTCGGCTGGAAGTTCTCGTTAGGCTGGATTTGCGTCGAAAAAGGGGGCGTTTCTGTTTTTGTCCGTCAGCCATTTAAAATATCTCAATTGCCTACCCCCATTTTGGGATAGCGGACTTCATAATGGAAGCCACAGGATGGACAGTGGTACGTTTCCAACTGCCCCCTCTCTCCGTCATTCCATGTTGGGTACATGGTTGTTCGGCATTGGGGGCAACGAGGTCGGATTAACCGTTCCGTAAGAATCCCCCCGCCTATGCCTCCGCAGAAGAAACCGAAAATCATGAGGAGCACCCACAGCAACTCTGGAAGTTCAGTCGCAAAGAGACCTTCGGTCAGCATAGGCAGACCAAAGGCACTGCCAAATGTGAGTATTCCCCAGACAACGTAACGAACCCACTTATGCAGGAGAGGAGGTAATGTCAAGCATATCATAATTTTACTTTGTCACATTAGGAAAAGATGCCATCTTTTCGTCAAAAAAGGCTTCATTGCAGAGACAGCCATTCCTACAGGACCTAACCCTGTACAAATTCTGATTATAACGGAGCCACTTTTATGTATCACTTTCAGGGAATGAAAATACTCTTTATTCATAACTGACCCTGAGCTGTTTTATGCTGCCCTTTCAGGGCAAAAATTTTCCTTACTCCGAAGTAAACTTTACCCCCCCTAAGAAATTTCATATATATCAGCCCAAGGTCAGCGAAGTGCCACTCTGGGCTTTTTTGAAGAAATAAGCATGATGTCCCCGGAGTTCCTAATGAGAACCAATCCCGATTGTTCGCTGTCAATCGGTTTCATAACCAGCGTTGGTCCAGGCTTTCATTCCGCCGGCCATGCTGTGTACATGCCGGTACCCCCGGGTCTGGAGATAACTGGCCGCTATATTGCCCCTGTAACCCATTCCACATGTGACAATGATCTCTTCGTCTCTCGGCAACTCGGGTTCTCCTTTCAGAAGTTCGGTGAGTGGGAAATGCCTTGCCTGGGAAATACGGCCGGCATCCCATTCGGCTGTGGTTCTGACATCTAAAAGGTTCGTGTGATTGCCTTGCAATTTTTCTCTGAGCTTTTCAGCGGAAATCTGCCACAACTGGGAAATAGGATAGCCGCCTTCCTGCCAGGCGGCAATTCCGCCGTAAAGATATCCGAGAATGTTGTCGTATCCGATCCGATGCAGATGCATACTCATTTCATCAAAATGCTTCTCATCGTCAACGACCATGATGATATCGGCCTGGGGGGCGATGACCATCCCGATCCAATTGGCGGTCTGCTTGGCCAGTCCGATGTTGATACTTCCTTTGATATGAACGCCGCCGAAAGCGGCCGTGTTCCTGACATCCAAAATGGTTGCCCCGTTATTGCTCAGGCTTTTTACCTGGGCCGGAGAAAGATCCCGGGTGATAGGACACCGCTCCATCAGCGGCGGTCCCTTCAAATTCATTTCAATGATATGGGTGAAGCTCTTGGGCCTTTCGGGAAACGTCTGGGTAAACTCCTGCCTGAAAGATTTTTCATTCAGAGACAGCACAGGGTTGCTTCGGGTTTCAAATCCGATGGTTGAGCTGGATTTCGGGCTCATGCCCTTGCCGCACAGGGACCCTTCTCCGTGGGCCGGGAAAATTTCGACACTTTCAGGCAGACTGCCAAGTTTATGCAGCGAATGGTACAGATTGGCAACCTGTTCATCAATCATTTCCTGGCCGGCAAGATCCGGTCTTCCGACATCGCCCACAAACATGCAGTCCCCGGTGAGGACCATCCATGGATGCGGTCCCCGGGCTGTGTCGGTGACAACCAGCGACATGGAAAACGGCGTATGCCCGGGGGTGGCCATGATTTCAATGCTGGTTTTGCCAAATTCAAATACCTGCCCTTCCCTGACGGTTTTATGTTCAAATTCAACCGGTGAACCTTCGAGAAAACAGATATCAGCCTGGGTCCGGGATCGCAACTCCTGATTGCCGCTCAGATGGTCGGCGTGGATGTGGGTTTCAAAAATATGGGTAATCCTCATATCGTTTTTACGGGCAATGTCAATGTAGTCCTGAACATCTCTTTTCGGATCCACAACACAGGCTGTTCCAGCCTGCGGACATCCGATAACGTAGGAAAGACAGCCCATCCCCTCGACGGTGACTTGTTTGAAATACATTTTTATCCTCCATATGTATCTGGAGTGCCGAACTTACAGTTTGGCACTCCGGAGCGACAACATAAGATTCGTTAATCAGACGCCTCCTTGGTTTTCCACACTTCCCAGACTTTTCCGACCAGAT
The DNA here is from genome assembly GCA_029934695.1 of Desulfobacterales bacterium. Lineage (GTDB taxonomy): Bacteria > Desulfobacterota > Desulfobacteria > Desulfobacterales > 4be13 > JAOZLU01. The sequence continues at coordinate 2,809 of JAOZLU010000229.1, forward strand.
CCGGCCCTGGCCTGAGGGTTTTCTTTCCCGGCCTCCATCCTGCCGGTGTGGCCTCGGTCCCCTTACTCTCGCGAACCAGTTGGAAGGCCTGAAGCTGGCGCAAACTTTCAGTCACATTTCTTCCCACAGGAGGAGTGAGAACTTCATATCCCTGGATGACACCATCAGGATCAATCAGAAATCTTCCCCGCATTTCAACACCTGCGTCTTCATCATAGACCCCATAGACTTTTCCGACTCTTCCGCCTCCATCTGACAGCATCGGAAAAGGAATGCCTCCCTCAACCATTTTGGAGAGTTCGTGATCATTCCACATTTTGTGGACAAAGACACTGTCCACACTGAAAGACAGGATTTGTGCATCAAGTTGCTCGAATTCACTGATTTTTTCGGCGACCGTCGAAATTTCGGTCGCTCAGACAAAGGTGAAATCTCCCGGGTAAAAACAGAGTACGACCCATTTATCAAGATAATCAGAAAGTTTCACATTGACAAACTCTCCCTTATGATAGGCAGGGGCCGTAAAATCAGGGGCTTTTTGTCCGACTTTGATCATAGTGTGTTCCTCCTTTACAGGTGTTATGTTATTCATAGTTTGCGGCTCGGCAGGTTCTTCGCCGACAGGTCCCCCTGTCGGTCGTGCGCAGCCAACTTTGATCTCTTCTGGCATAAATTTTCCCTCCTTTCAATACTCCCGATAACGACTTCAGATATCAGACTTCTGTGGCCAAAGCGGAACCAGGTCCGGCAAGAGATTTGAACATTTTCCTGCCCGCACCGCAAATCGGACATTTCCAGTCTTCGGGCAAGTCGGAAAACTGAGTTCCCTTGGGAATCTTTCCTTTCCTGTCGCCTTTATCAGGGTTGTAAATATAACCGCAGTTCACAGTTTGACACTGATACATTTCCTCGGGTTCCGCCATTGTTCGATTCTCCCTGTTTTTTATTTTGAGTGATTTTTGCACCACCGCCCTTCTTCAGAAGTAATACTTCACTGCCGCATAAACTTTGCAGTCATTTAATTTTTCGCCGTATTCAGTATAGTCTTTTCCCAAAAGAAATGAGGTTTTAATCTCAAATTCAAGGTTGGTTATGGGAGTGTATGTTATCTGAGGTGTGACTGAACCGCTTTTGTCATTGATATTGTATATACAGGCAACAGATGGTGTGAAATACAAAATGTCAAAAGGCTCTTTCTGCGACACCTTCAGATAAAAATAATCTTTCATTATGGTTTGTCGGTTATAAAACTGACTTCCATATTGCCTGCTTTCAGAAAGCTTTGCCATGGCTTGGCTGTTGATATGCTCCTGATATCCGTCTTCAACAAGAGTAAAATAATCTTTCATCTCATCCCTTGTGTAACCCTGACCATTCCTGAAATATTCAAAAATATAAGTTGTATCATGACTTGTGAGATAGCGGATACCGAGAAGATAATTTTTTGCGTTGTATTTTTTTTCTGTCAGATTCCCCTGGTGATCAGTTATATATTTCATATAATCCAAAACAATGGCTGCTTCGCCGTGGATTTCAAAGTTTACAGAAATATTTTTGGAAAAATCAGCTCCGAACCTGTCCTCAACTTCTTCTCCGATCAGGAACATAATGTCCATATCTGTGTCAAAAGCAAAAAAATAAATCTTGCCTCCCCATAAGATATCCCTTTCCGTGCCCCACTCATCATTGATATGTCCTGACACCGGAAGAATTACAGGTGTCAGTGCCACAGTCCTGAGCGGACTGTCCATACTTTTTATCAGATCACCGCTGACAGCATAGTATCCCTCCAGAGTTGCATCCGGGTCTTCAATATCTTTCGGACGGCTGAAAAAGGCTGCCGGGTTCCACGCATACCCCTTGCCCCACTTTGACACTTTTTTGCCGATGTCCAATGTTACAGAAGGGCTTGGCAGCAGAGACACATAAGCCTCCTCCGTTCTTTGGTCATTTTCCCAATCCTCATCATCATTATAATAAAGTTCTCCATTGAGGCGGGCATAAAGTTTTACTATGCCAATCTGGTAACTCCCTTCAACCTTGAGATTCAGATCAGTTTGAAAAAAGGTGTCATCATCCCTGCCTTCCGGGTATTTCTGATTAAAAAGGAGGCTGTCCTCATCAAACCCCCTTATCGTCTCGGATAGTTTAAATTCAGCATTGAATGAATACGGTTTTTTTTCAACTTCAGGAATTTCAAAGTCAAGATCAATCATATCTGAACTTTTATCCTCTGCAAATATATATCCGGGGATGGAACTATATATAAAGATTAAAAAGAACAATATGCGAAGAGATAATTTCATTACTTCCTGAGTCCTTCGACTTTTGACATATAATTCAAAGTGAAAACTTCGTCAGGCAGATCTTTTGCTTTCACCTTTGCAAAAACAATAATTGATTTGTATCCCTTGTAAAGAGGGCTGTCAGTCTCAATTACAGCAGGGCGGACAATACCGCTGCCAAAATCTTTGACCTTTTTAAAATACAGAGTTTTGATAAGCATTCCTGATGAGGCAAAGCATTCTAATTTGTCCGGAAGAAGCCTTTCACCATAAACCCGCATTTTCACTTTGTCATAAGCAACGGTATTTGTCTTTGCTTTGAGGTGAAGGATATGTCCGTCATCTGCCGGTTCAACCTTTTCGCAGTTGTATTCTGCACTATAATCAACACGCATGATATCCGCATTGTTAAATATTCCTCCGGTTACCGATTGCAGACTGGTTATGCGGATAGGCTTGCCTACATTCGGGATATAAAGCCACATATTTTCCCCGACTCGCAAGGTGCTCCTCCCTTTTTCGCTGGCCGGAGACAGAAAGACAGATGCAATCTTGTCTTTTCCTTTTTTGACTGAATACATCACAAATTCTTTTTTTGAGCCGTCCGATTCAATATTTATCAGCTTTCTGTACATTTCAAAACTTTCCGGGTTGAGGTTGCGATCAACTTTTTCAAGCATCTCATTCCCGTCAAGGGCAAAGGCCGGTGCAGATATGCACAGACACATAAACGCTGTAAGCAACGCTTTCCTCATTTTTATCCTCCTGTTCTATACATGTCCCAGAGCATCAACCGGTTCCATCCTTGAAGCCTTGTACGCTGGTTGCAGAGTGGCAAAAACTGAAACCAGCAACACGATAGCCGACACCCAGGCAAGCTCTGAAAAACTGATTGTCGGAGACAACAAAAGATTATCCTGCCTGCCAAAAGCATACCGGATTTTGTAAATATTTAAAATATAAATTCCGAGGATGCCGATAATATTGCCGGCCAGGACACTGATAAGCCCGAGGGACAATCCTTCTGCGAGAAAGAGGCTCATTATCTTGCCTGGTGCGGTTCCAATGGCGGACATTGTTCCGATTTCCCTGACCCTTTCGTAAACAGACATCATCATGACATTTAAAATGCTTATGAGAACAATGGCGATCATGATTATTTTCATGGAAACCGTCATGATGTCTATCATTTTGGCTATATTTGAAAAAGGTGAGAGCTTTTCCCATGTATGTATTTCAAAAGCAGGTTTTCCTTTTTTATTTTCAAACTTTGCCAGAGCAGGTTTAAGGTCTTTGTAAACATCGTTGAGCTTGTCAAATTTTTTGATCCGCAAAGCGATTTCTATAATCTCCGGTTTTTCCATACGAAGCAAAGACTGGGCATCCTTTATATGCATATATCCTTCCTTGCCCTGGGGCCCCAAAATGCTTTCTATAATCCCGGCCACCGTGAAATTAAGACCGTTCACAGACCCATCCTTGTTGTTGGCCACAAGCACCACAGAATCTTTGATTTTAATCTTCAGACCTGCGGCCAATTTTTCAGGAATAATTATTTCTCCCGGTCTGAGCAAAATATCAGGTGTTTGACTGCCGCTGAATTTCATGCGCTCACTGACATCAGGGCAAACTTTTATTTCCTTGTCCGGATCAATTGCATTTAATCGGATGTTTGTGGTTTCTGTAAAATTGCTCAGCATGGCACTGAGCTTTATTCTTGGTGCATAAGCCTCAACATCGGGATTCTCATTGAGCATTTTTTCAATCTTTTTGTAGCCTTTCTGATTAATGGTCAGATTAAGCGGTGAAGTGTCTATGGAAGACACATATCCTTTTTTGTGGATCTGCATCTGAGCCAGATTTGAGTCGGTAATCTGGCCGATCATCATTTCTTTGAATGAGCCGGCAAGTCCTGAAAAAAGTATCACCATCAGCAGACCGAGTGTGATCAGCAAAGATGTCAGCAAAGTCCTACGCTTATATCGCATCAGGTTCCGCAAAGCTATTTTAAAAATTCGGATCATTATATTTTTCCTTCATTATTTTTTCTTTGGCTAAAGCAAACGATTTAAAAAATCGTTTTACAAAAAACTAAACAAGTCTTCCGTCTTCCAAATTTTTTCTTTGGCTAAAGCAAACGATTTTAAAAATCGTTTTACAAAAAACTAAACAAGTCTTCCGTCTTCCAATGTATGAATAACCTCGGCTTCTTCCATGACTCCGGGGTCATGAGTGGAAAAAATGAATGTGGTTTTGAATTCATCCCGCATGGAGCGCATAAGGCGAATGACATTCACTGCGGATTTTTTGTCCAGATTTGCAGTTGGCTCATCTGCGAGAACAAGTTTTGGCTGTGTGACCAAAGCCCGTGCCACTGCGACCCGCTGCTTCTGACCTCCTGAAAGCTGGTCCGGAAATTTGTCTTTCTGATTCAGCATTCCCACTGATTCGAGAACCTTTAATACCATCTCCTTTCGTTTTGATGCTGATTCATTTTTTATCATCACAAGAGGATATTCAACATTTTCATAGGTGGTGAGCACCTGAAAAAGGTTGAATGCCTGAAAGATGAACCCGAGGACAGATCCTCTGAACGCTGCGCGCTGTATTCGATCAAAAGTATCCACCCGATCTTTGTCAACAAACACCTTTCCCTTTGTCGGCTTGTCGAGACATCCGATGAGGTTCAGCATGGTGGTTTTCCCGCTCCCGGAAGGTCCCACAAAAGAGACAAAGGATGCCTCATCAATGGAAAGGGTCACATCCTGCAGGGCTTTTACCTGCACCTCACCTGTCTGGTAAATTTTTGAAACATTATCAATCTGAACCAAAGCCATATTTTTTTCCTCTGTAAATCAAAATATATTCAATAAGTACCCGGCCAAAAGTTTTCCGGGATTTTTTTCTGGGAAAACAGCTTTCACAGACCGCGGATGATCCCGTGGCAGACAGGCCGTCCGCGTTCATCTGCGGCTCACAATGGAAAGTTGTTCCTCATATGCAGATACCTGAAAACATATGGCCAGGTACTTAATATCGTCTGCGGCTGACAAAAAAGCAAAAATTCCGCTGCAGTAATCATGATCCGGGTAAATCCATTTTTGCACTCCGTCAATGTCCGGATTTTCTTATGTGCATATGTCGTCGGCGAGCCGACGTCATGGGACGCTCCTTTTTTTGGAACTGGACGCTGGACGCTGGCCGCAACCGTTTTATCCCCGATTTTCTGCCGAACGGAGTTTTCATACTTTTCTGTAAAAGAATCTGCATAAGGTCTGGATTAAAGAACTGTTCATTTTTTTCATCATCCAAATTTCCGCAATGCGTTTGCTCAGGAACCCCATGGTGGGAAACGAATGCGCCAGAAACAGAATGCTGTGCAGCCTGATTTTCTTCTGAATTATAAGTGCCCATTCATTTATCATCTCTCCTGAGCCTTCACCGACAATGCTCACACCGAAAACTTTGCCAAAAGAATTTGTGAAGACCTTGACAAAGCCGACACCGACATTTTCAGCAATCGCGGCACCGTAATCCTCATATTTTACCATAAGGGTCTCATACCTGATTCCTTTTTCCCTGATATCCTCCTCTCTCATTCCCACATAAGAAACCTGGGGTTCTGTAAAAACCGTCCACGGAATAACATGATTTTTGTATTGAAACCCTGCAAAGGGGCTTACAGCATTCATGATTGCAAACATGCCCTGATGCATTGCCGCGTGAGAAAGCATGATGCCGCCATTACAGTCTCCGACAGCATAAATGTGCTTGGCGGACGTTCTGTATTTTGCATCAACATCAATGGCCCGCCTGTTGTGCCTGACACCTGCATTGTCAAGTTTTAATGCCTCAAGATCAACTTTCCGTCCTGCTGCCAGCAGTATTTTCTCAGATCTGACACAGATTCCGTCCTCTGTGTGCAGGCATATTTCACCGCCTTCATTTTTCAGGCCTGTTATTTTCTTTGAATTATAAACCTCAATACCTTCTTTTTTAAAAACATCTTCAAGCAAATCGCCTGCTTCTCTGTCACCGAGAGGAATGAGGAAATCATCCATCTGTACGATGGTACACTTGGTGCCAAGGCGGGTGAATGCCTGAGCCATCTCACAACCGATGGCACCTCCACCGATTATCGTCATACTCTCAGGGATTTCTGTGAGATTGAAGATATTTTTATTCGTCAGGATATCCACATCTGAAATGCCGTCAATCGGCGGCACCATCGGCTCAGTGCCGGTTGCGATAAATATCTTCTGAGCAGTGACAGTTCTTTCACCGACCCTGACCGTATGCGAATCTGCAAAACTTGCGGATCCCTCATCTATGATAAGCTCCACCTTTTTAAACATCTTCAATGTTTTTTTGTCAGAGATATAGTTCAGATAATCAGCTATTTTCGGGAAAGGAGATTTGATGTCCGGCATTTTCCCGTCTGTCAGGCCCATTTCTCCGAGCTTTGATGACGAATGTCTGAATTTGGAAATTTTTAGCAGAGACTTGCTGGGAATACATCCTACGTTCATGCATTCTCCGCCAACTTTGTCTTTTTCAACAGCACAGACTTTCAGGCCCATTTCCACTGCCATTGCAGAGACAGCCATTCCTGCGGGACCTAACCCGATACAAATTAAATCAAAGTCATATTTCATATATTTTCTCCTCATTGAATTTTATCAGACAACACTATCCTTGTTGACTGATTGCCATAT
>JAOZLU010000230.1 GCA_029934695.1 Desulfobacterales bacterium
CTTTTAGTCACGGTCGGAGGTTCGCCACAGCCGATTATTACTTCGGTTCAGACTTTGAAGCCGGATCGTGTTATTTTTTTATGTTCCGGCGGAAGCAGAGGGAGCCAGTCACAGGTTTTCGGTGATGGCAAACCCTGTAAAATTTTTAAAAATGGAAAAATTGAAAAAGAATTTCATAATCTTCCGACATACCTGAGCCTGGGTGAACTATTTGATCCCCAACAGGACGTGATTCTCATTGATGACCCGGATGACCCCTCGGAATGCTACGGCTCAGTGACCGGAGCGATTCGGGATTTGCTGGAGAATTATAATAAGCAGGAACTTATGGCAGACTATACGGGCGGAACCAAAACAATGTCATTGTCGCTTGCAATGGCCGCTATGGATTATGAGATCGCCCTTTATCTGACGACAAGACCCAGACCAGATCTGAAGGGAATCGAATCGGACGAGAGAACCGAGATGGTTTCCACCTCACTGATTGATGTTGACAGAAAGATTGAACAATTTTTGCCTGTTTTCCTGTGCCAGTACAGTTATCCGGCAGCCATTGCCCAGCTTGAAAACCTGCTGATATCGACACCTCTTTTGGCTGAATCCAAAAGGAGAGTCCGCCAATTGCTGGACTATTGCAAAGCGTTTGATTTTTGGGACAGATTTGATCATTCAGGAGCTTGGAACTTATTGCAGAATCTCATGGCAAATTCTGAAATTCGGTCATTCGGACTTTCCCTCAAACGGGTGATGCAAAGCCGGGAAGATATTGATGAGGATTATACAGCCGCCGCTAAAATAAAGGGTAACAGCTATGAAATTGTCGAGGATTTGCTGTTGAATGCAAAAAGGCGTGTAATACAGGAGCGTTATGACGATGCTGTGGCCCGGCTTTATCGTGCATTGGAACTGCTTGCACAGGTACGCTTACGAAAAGCGTATCAGATTAAGACGGGAAATGTCGAAACCGAAAAACTTCCTGAATCTTTAAGGGAAAGCTATGAGAAACGATTCCCGGGAGGGAAGGAAATCAAGCTTGCGCTTAAAGAAAGTTATGAACTTCTGGAAGCGTTTTCAGATGATCCGCTGGGAAAGCTTTATCAGCAACATACCAATAATATTATGGATAAACTCAAAATTCGGAATCAGTCTATTTTGGCGCACGGATTTACTCCGATTACCGCTGAAAAATATCAGGAATTCAGTGATGTCGTTGTCCCTTTTATCGAGAAAGGAATATTGCTTTGTTCGTCTGAAAAGAAACCGGAACTGCCACAGTTTCCATGTTCCTCGAATTTGGATAATTGGGCAGTTTTTGAGTTGCAAAAACAGAATCTGAATAATTCAGGGGGTGTCAGGACTTGTTCAGTTACATGAATCTTATGATATTTTGGTTACACTTGTGGGCTTCAGCCTTCAGCCCCTGATGCACACGATCCTGACGATCTGCCCTTGTTGTGTTTACCCGCTTGTGACCAATGAGACAAAATTTTTTCATGAGAATATTCCACTCGGAAAATACCTTGAGCATCTCGTCGGTCAATATGGAGAAAAAGGTAAATCCATCACCATTATGAAACCTGTGATTACTGATACAATCGGCTCAGTTGACGCGTTTCAAAAAATTCGTCGGATCATTCAGGATGCCGGCAAGGACAAGAAAGTTGGCATTGATATCACTGGCGGAAAGAAATCCATGGATGTTTCCGCATTTTTGGCTGCTGCCATTGAAAAGGACACTCATATCTTTTATGTGGATTTTGAGGGTTACAAGAAAGACAAGGTCCAGTGCGGGACTGAGTTTCTGAACAAGCTGGATAATCCTTATGACATTTATAACGTGGATTTGATGAACAAGGCTGAGGAGTTGTTTGATCATCATAATTATCAGGCGGCTTGTGAAATTTTTGGCGAAATTGAAACAAAGCTTCAGGAGAAAGCATCAGGTTTCAGACTTGATGATATATTGGGAGATGTTCAAAAACTGAGACAAGCGGCTGCTTCGTATGAAAACTGGGATCAACTTGAATATGAAAAAGCATGGGACAAACTGCCCTCGCCCGAAAAGAATGCCAGTGCTGTCCTTGATGTTTTAAAACGGATGGATGAGATTCGCAAAATTAAAAAATCTGAGGGGAATGCCAATAATGCAAGAGAGATCAATTGTCAGACGCTGGAAAGCTTGAAAGAGGAGTCAGAACGTAAGTGGTTTGTTCTTTTTGCTTTTGATTTGTTTTTCAATGCCCAAAGAAGAAAAAAACAAGGACGGTTTGAAGATGCCACAATCCGGCTGACCCGTGTTTTGGAAGTTTATGCTCAATAAACAGCGGAGATATCCGAACAAGACTTCACAAATCTCGAATCACCGCCTCCAGTTCCTGAACAGATATGTCTTCCACGACAGCATGTCCGATGCCGTCGGCCAAGACAAAATGAATTTGCTCCCCTTCTCTCTTCTTATCCCTTTTTAACGCGTCAAGGCTCTTTTCCCGGTCAAATTCAAGGCGGGTCGGAAGTTTCATATTCCTGATCAGTGTTTCAACGCGTTTCGCGTCCGCTGCTGACAGATATCCCCGCTGCACAGATAATGCACAGGCCACGACCATGCCCGCACTGACCGCCTCCCCGTGCCGGACTTGTGCAGTTTTTTCAATGGCATGGCCAAAGGTATGACCGAAATTCAGCTTTCTGCGCTCCCCTTTTTCCTTCTCATCCTGGTTCACAATGGAAGACTTGATCACCATCGAGTCATATACCAGTTTCTCAATGACCTGATAATCCAGGGCCAGGGCTTTTTCATAATTTTCTTCGAGATATTCAAACATCCCGGCATTTCCGATGACCCCATGCTTGATGATTTCCGCAAATCCGCACAATATCTCTTTTTCCGGCAGCGTTTGCAGGAGTTCCAGGTCACACACGACAAATTCCGGCTGGTTAAACACCCCCATCATGTTTTTGTATCCTTTGAAATTGACGCCGTTTTTACCGCCAACGCTGGCATCAACCTGGGCGAGCAGTGTTGAGGACACAAAACCGAACCTCACCCCGCGTAAATAGGTGGATGCCACAAATCCGGCGATATCGCAGACAATCCCCCCGCCGATGCCCACAATGAACGTGGACCGGTCTGCTTCAAGGGCCACAAGTTTTTCAAATATGAGGCGAACCGTATCCAGAGTTTTTATTGCTTCCCCGGTACCGATTTCAATCACTTCACAGGATGGGAAATCCTTCAGGTAGAAACGGCTCACATTGGTGTCTGTGAGGATCACGGTTTTTTCCACAGGAATATGTGTTTCCAGATTTCGGAGGCTTTCTCCGATCATCAGGGTTGAATTGCCGCCAGCACTATAAATTTCAAGAATTTTCACTATATCGTCTCCTCATCTCCGTCTTTCTCCTCACCTAAATATCTCACCTGCTCCTGACCTCAGCCGCTCTCGACCTCAGCCGAGCCTCCTCAGCCCGCTCCTGACTTCAGCCCGCTCCCGCAGGATTGCCAAATCCTGCGGTCATGGCTCGGATTTGTCAATCCGAGCCGAGCATGGTCCGAGCCGAGCATGGTCCGAGCCGAGCATGGTCCGAGTGTTTCGATCTACAGACCATTTTCCTCAGCCTGGAATGTGTCAAAGATAGAGCGGACCTGCTGACACAGCCGTTCAAACTGTTCCGGGTAAAGCGACTGGGCCCCGTCACTCATGGCCTGCTCAGGAGCATGATGCACCTCCACCATCAGTCCGTGCGCTGAAACAGCCACAGCCGCCCGGCTCAGGGGAATGACCTGATCCCGGCGCCCCGCGGCATGGCTGGGATCAACAATGACTGGAAGATGGCTTTCCTTGCGAACCACAGGGACAGCGGAAAGGTCCAGGGTATTCCGGCTGTGATGAACAAAAGTCCGAATCCCCCGTTCACAGAGGATCACCTCGGAATTTCCCCCTGCAAAAATATATTCCGCAGCCATCAGCCATTCGTCAATGGTAGCGGCCATGCCCCGCTTGAGAAGAATGGGTTTGCCAGCCCGTCCGGCGCGCTTCAGCAGGCTGAAATTCTGCATGTTCCGCGTACCGATTTGAATCATGTCCGCGTATTCTTCCACCATATCAAAGGTTTCATTATCCATGGCTTCGGTGACCACTGGCATTTCGGTTGTCTCTCTTACTTTTACCAGAATTTTAAGACCTTCCTCCTCCAGTCCCTGGAAAGAATATGGAGAAGTTCTCGGTTTAAATGCGCCCCCTCTGAATATGTGGGCACCGGCGCGACGGACATGCTCGGCGATGGTAAGGGCCTGTTCTTCGCTTTCAATGGCGCAAGGCCCGGCCATGATTGTGAGATGCCCGTTTCCCACCGGCACATCACCAACGCGGACTATCGTGTCTTCCGGATGAAATTCACGACTGACCTGCTTATAAGGACGTGTGACAGGAATGACATCCTTGACGCCTTTCAATCCCAGGAAAAAGGAGCTGTCAACCGCTCCTTTATTATGCAAAACACCGATGGCTGTCCTGTCTCCGCCCGGAATGGGCCGGGCCAGGTATCCCTTGGCTTTAATGGCCGCCACCACGGCATCTATATCTTTGGGTTCTGCTTTGTGTTCCATTACGATCAGCATTAATATTTCTCCTTATTTGCTTATATTCCTCATTTAATATCGGAAGCCTCACCTTCCCTATTTTTTTGTTTCTTATAATATTTCATTATATTGCAAGTCAAACAAAAACCGTCCTTCCGGAAACCCGGTTTCGCTCAGTTGATTCCCCGGCGGGAACCTGACTTCAGCACTCTGGTTCATCGGCCTGCAATATCTCTTTGACTCGCCCCACTTCGCCGCTTTCCAGACGGACTTTAATCCCGTGAGGATGACGGGGAGATTTCGTAAGAATATCTCTCACGATCCCTTGTGTCAGATTCCCGGATCGCTGATCTTTCTTGAGCACTATGAAAACATTTAAGCCTGGCTTTATATTTGCACGATTTGTTCCGCTCATTATTCTGATTCCTTATATTTGGGGTAAAATTACGGTTGATGTTTAATTTTTTGGCGTTCCGAGAATTGCCAGTACAGGTCTGTGTCAAGAGATCGGTGCCTGTCTGAGCAAACCGGAGGCTGGGTTTCTTTTCTGATCCGTCGCCTCCCCAAAAGGCGTTATAATCAGAAGATTCCTCCTCTCACTCCTCTGCATTTTTCTGTTCCGCAATGTCTATAATGATCTGTTTCAGGACTTTCAGGATTCTGAAGATGTCAAAAATCTGATCATGGGTCACTGTGTATGAATTGCTGATGGCATATTCCCTGCCATATAAAATCATAAAAAACCAGTTGCGTCCCTGCACATAACACCCATAGACCGGCCGCAGATTTTCATTCAGTACCTGGGCCACCAGCATTGCGGAAAGGCATTGGCCTGCGGGGTCTCCTTGAGGGTCCCGTTCTTTCTTATACTCCTGCAGACAGAAATACGGAATTTCCGGCTCCCGCCGGCCGCTGGCAATCAGGCCGTCCGGATTCCCTGAAAGTTCCTCCTCATCAACTTTCCCGGACACATAGCGCCCGGCAAACGCGTTAAAATTTTCGCCGGTGAAGTCCGCCAGGAAGAGTACCTGCCCGATAACATTCAGCGAATATTCCTGCTCGTTCCAGTAGTCAATATGCAGTGCGGCCCGTTCTTTCAGGAGCAGCAGGACGGTTTTTTCAAAATCTGATATGTCCGCACTGCCGTTAAGCCATTCTTCCAGGACAGTATGGGTCAGTATCTGTCTCAGACCGAATCGTCTGTCCAGTTTGGTGAGAGTCCAGTCCCGAAATGTACTCTTGCTCATAACCCTTTCCTCCTCTGTAAATCCAATTATATGTAATGATTTCGTCTGTGTATTTTTTTTATGAATTTTTTTGTATGTTGTATTACTCGAAGGGGTTAAATATACCAGCCCGGGGTTGCCTTCAGACATTGACCTGCTGTGACATTGAGGCAACTCTGGGAGGAGAGTTTGTCAAGGTGGGTTGCGGGTTTCGTTTTTTACTGCGTAAAAAATCGAAATCCTTCACCCACCCTACAACCCCGGGATTTTCTTATGTGCGTATGTCATCGGCGAGCCGATGCCATGGGCCGCTCCTTTTTCCAAAAATACGCTTCGTTCCATTTCTGCCAAGACATCTGGTGGGTTTCGCTTCGCTTCACCCACCCTGCAGGTCAACCGTGTCTGTCTGGGCAAACCGAGGCTCATGGAGGGGAATCAGTATGTCGGCCTGTTCCTTACGCTGTATTAAATACAGATTTCCGCTGCTTAACTTTTCAAGTGAAATTTCCTGACTTCTCCGAACCCATCTGGCGAAACAATGAAGATCAGGAAAATAATAAATAACATCATTTTCATTTTAAAACAAATAATTGAGTTCAACTGTGATTTGTTCTTCATACTTACACTGGCAAAGGGCGTTGCCGGATATGACCATCATTTCTTATCACTGTGAATTTACCCATAAAATTTATTTTGCCTGTTTCTATAAGGCCTGCAATAATTTCTCCTGCTTCGCTCGGATAATACGGCTCAAACCGGAGATAAATTATTCCTGCCGGTGATGGTAACATACGTTTGAAAATCAATTCTCCGTAATCCCTGTCAAATGTGATAAGAATACGCTCCTCATCCCTTGCTATTTTCATAACTGCCGAATCTTTCTCACTCGGACAATCCTCTGCAATGTGCCTGACATTCCATCCGAGATGCCTCAGCAGAACAGCACTAGGCAAAGGAACATTTTCATCGGCAAGAAATTTCATGACAGTCTCCTTTGCGGGAAAAAGAAAAGAGATTCCTCATTCAGACATTCACCCGCATAAGCAAAAACAGCCTGAACAGCTTCCGGTGAGAGGCGGGGATAGCTTTCAAACAATTCCTTAAATGTCCAGCCATTTGCAAAGAGATGCAGGATAAAATCCACAGACAGCCGTGTTCCTTTGATAACTGGCTTGCCTCCGAGAATATCTGGATCGGCATGAATGAACATACGCCAGTCCACTGTCTTTTTTTCCAACAGTTTAAATGAAACGGCTTCCGGTTTCCCGATGTCTTTTTTATATTCCGAAGAAGTTATTGTCTGTGTATGCATTTAACACTCCTTTCTGTATGTTTTTTACTGATTATAACGGATTTAGGGGAAGCTCCGATCCAAGCCCCGTAGGGGCGGCATGTTTGTAGCACCGGCAGGCCCGAAGCCCCGTCACAAGCCCCGCAGGGGCGGCATGTTTGTAGCCCGAAGCCCCGTCCACAAGCCCCGCCAGGGGCGGCATGTTTGTAGCTACAAATATGCCGCCCTTACGGGGCTTTACAGGCCTCCCTAAATCCGTTATAATCAGGTTTTTTCCAGTTTATCAGGGGTATGAGTTCTCTTTTCATCCCTGACATTGGTCCCGGGTTTAAAGTGTAAATCACTTTTCAGGTAAAATGAAGATATTATTTCTTTTTTGGTGTCAGTAACGAATTCCAGGGAAACCGAAAAATCGTTCGTGTCTCTGATGATGTTTCGCTCTAAACTATATACATTTCCGAACAGTAATCCCCTTATTGCATCTAAAATGATTGTCTTCCCTGTTCCATCTTCTCCTGTAATTATGGTGACAGGCGGATTCTGAGTATTGTCTTCTTCCGAAATGAAATTGATATTTCCTTTGATAAAAGGTCCGATGTTTTTGAATTCCAAATTCAGTAATCGCATAATCTGTAACCTTTGGTTTATTACTTATTTACTGATTATAATGGATTTAGGGAGGCTGTAGTTTAAGAGCGATATCTCACACAAAGGCACAGAGAAAAGACGGACGCATTTATGCCCGGTTTTCGGACTGGGCAGAACTGCCGGTATCTGACTCAGTAATTTCAGCAGGTTCCCCTAAATCCATTATAATCAGCTTATTTAGTTACACTCGGTAAGCGGCGACAGATTTACTGAGCAAAAAAATCTCATAATAATATTCAATATGCAGTCTCCCGCTTTCCCGGAGTAATCATACTTTCTTAGAAAATCATGCTGGGTTTCGCTTCGCTTCACCCACCCTACAGGGCTTTCCTCCTTTTCCCAAAAATACGCTTCGTTCCATTTCTGTCAAGGCCTCTGGTGGGTTTCGCTTCGCTTCACCCACCCTGCAGGTCAACCGTGTCTGTCTGGGCAAACCGAGGCTCATGGAGGGGAATCAGTATGTCGGCCTGTTCCTTTATTTTGAGCATGATGTTGTATGCGTCATATACATTCACATGCGTTCCCGGGGGAATCACTTCCATCTCCATGGCCTTTATCTCCTTGGGCGGGTTAAAGTTCTCCTCGATAACGCAGAACCCGGTTATGGCTGCCTTGCCCTGTGCTGTGTCTATCATCACCGTCAGGCCGCCTTCTGTGTGAGCGGGCGTGTGGATGACCTGGATGCCAGGGAGAATCTCCTGATCTCCGCTGACGGTTCTGATCTGCCCGTTCTCCTCCACATCTTCGATATAATCCTCCAGATAACGGAAATCCAGGGGATGGGGATCATGGATGCTCTCCAATTCTTTCTCATGCACATAAATATCAGCGTTGACGCATTTATAGTCGTTTTCGCAATGGTCATTGTGCAGATGGGTATGGATGACCACATCAATATCCTCCGGGGTCAGATTCCAGCGGGCCAGTCCTTCCTCGAATTTGTAAATCTTTCCCCCGAGGGATTTCTCACGGCCCTCGGACTGTATCGGATGCATTTCTCCTGTATCCACAAGAATTTTTTGGTTCCCGCCTTCAATGTACCAGCAGTAAATCGGGATGGTGTATGTCTCTCCGTTTCCGTACTGATACGTCATCATGGATTTGTCGAAAATTTTGGTTCCCATTACGATGGGATGAATTTTGTATTGGCTCATTTTTGCATTTTTCTCCGTTTGAAAAGCAGGATGAGATTTTATCCTACAGAGCTTTGTTGTGTTGGAAAAGAATGGTGGGTTGCGCTTCGCTTCACCCACCCTACAGTTTTTTGCATTTTACCTTAAAATCCACATGGTAATGTTCATCATGCCGAACCCATGATTTTTTATCTGAGATTCGGATATTGTCCCTGAGATATTTTCCTTCTTTCGTCCGGTAAAGAAATGGTTGTAATCCCGGATCGAATATTACACGCCAGATATCAATACCTGCTTTTTTCGCTTCAATATGCAAGGATTTTATATGTGCGGCCATTGCATCAAAATCTATGGATAAATTTTCAAAATGGCCTTGTTTGTCGAATTCAATGCCATAACCATATTTGTTGAAAATGCCTGTTGGCAGAGGCACAGAAACACCTTTTTCATCAACCACAGGCGTCATAAAATCAACGGAGAGTCCGTTTTGATGCGTTTTATGCGGTTTAAAGCGACCGCCTGTTTTCCATCCTGTCTCGCCATAAACGAATATCTTATCTGAATGTGTTTTTTCAAGAGACTTATATGCATTCAGAACAACCTTATGCACTTTGTTGTGAATGTATGTCCTTCCGACACCGGAAAGAATTAGGCTGTAGGTCTGAAAATTTTTCCCTTTCGGGGGCAGCTTGACGCCATTTTCAAGACGGCCCTTGACTGTTGTTCCATAACAGGTACTCTCTGGCCTGGTTTCTCCGAATCTGCCTGGCGAAACAATGAAGATTAGGATAATGGTAAATGGTATGATTTTATTCATTTTTATGTTGGAAACGCATGGTGGGTTTCGCTTCGCTTCACCCACCCTACGGGATT
>JAOZLU010000231.1:0-5067 GCA_029934695.1 Desulfobacterales bacterium
ATTACTCTGAATTGTAAAGGTTTCGGACGGGGTTGCAAACCCCGTCCGGCAAGGGAACCTGTCCGGCAAGGGAACTTAAAACCTGAAACTTAAAACTTTTTACATTACTCTGAATCGTGATACTTCATCCTGAAGGCCGCTTGCGGCATCGTTCAACTGCTCAATGGCCATGAAAGATTCCCGCAGAGAATCCACGGTCTGCTGCATTTCTTCGCTCAGATTCAGCATGGAACTGTTGATTTGCTGGGCGTTCTGGGCCTGAAACTGCATGGACTCGTTGACACCTTCAAAACTCGGGGACAACGCCTTTACCTGCTCTATGATCCTGGACAACTGCATACTTATTTTACCGACGTTTTCAGCACTGCGCTGAACTTCTGTGATGAACGCGTCCATCTCCATCACGCCCGCGGATACCGCGGACTGCATTTCCTGGACCATCTGATCAATATCCAGAGTGGCCACTGCTGTCTGGTCCGCCAGTCTGCGGATCTCACGCGCCACCACGGTAAAACCCCGTCCGTATTCTCCGGCTTTTTCCGCTTCAATGGCTGCGTTCAGGGACAGCAGATTGGTCTGATCCGCCACTTTGGTAATCGTTGTCACCACCGACGTGATATTGGCGGCTTTTTCATTAATTGCTTCCAGTTTGCCGGATATGGATTTGGAGGCGTTTTCCATGTGATGCATGGCTTCTTCCATGTGCGACAGATCCGACTGTCCGCTGCTGGCAAAATCTGCGGTCTGGTCAGACATGGATGCCACTTTTTTCATGGTCTCAACCAGATCTTCGGAAATGCTTGAAATTTCTCCAACTGATTTTACCACATAGTTAGTTGATTCCAACTGAGTTCTCATGACAGCTTCCTGCTGCCTGGACGTGGCCGACAATTCTGTGGCCGATGACGTCACCTGAATTCCGGAACGCTGAACCTGGCCGATCAGGGCGTTCAGGTTATGGGCCATATCACTCAGTTTGGAAACAAGATTGCCCACTTCATCATCATGATCCTTTTGAATCTCCGCGGTCAGATCCCCGTTTGATATGATAATGGCAAAAGCGACCGCTTTGTTGATGGGAATGACAATTCTGCGGATAATCAGCGTCCCGACCAGTATCATAAACGCTATGGCCGAGAGGCAGACAACCGATATGACCCACTCGGCTGCCTGACTGGTCTGAACGGCTTCTTCTTCGGCCTGATGACGCACCCTGTCCGCGGACAGTTGGATATTCTTCAAACTTGCCGTAAGAGAATCAGCAGTCTCTTTTAAAGCATTATTCCGCAATGACAGGGATTTTTGCTCCCCAAGCCACTGGCTCCGCAACACGGCAAGCGACTGTTTTCCGTCTGTCAGGACTGATCTCAGCAAAACGAAATCCGTTTCCATCTTTTGAAGAATCGTTTTGAGTTCAGCGGAACCCATATCTTCCTCATAGCTGAAACTGGCCAGAGTTCCCAGAGATGACTCAATGCGCTTGGCGGTCTGGGCAATTTTATCGGTTTTAATACTGCTTATTTTTTCCTCTTCTCCGGCCATCAGCATCTGACGTCCGTAATTGGTCATGAAGGCGATATCCAGTCTGAGGTCGCTGCTGATCTTTTGCACCCGGGTGATCTGTCTCAGATCATTGTGGGGTTGAGAATTGTCCTGTTCTCCGCCTTCTGCACCCTGGCCTCCGTCCTCTGGTGTTTCGGATGACGCCTGTGTCTGTCCTTTTACAGCAACCTGCTCTTGAATGGCGTTGACCTTTTCTGAAAAAATACCCGCGTTTTCATGCAATTCGCTTCCAAGTTCGTTCATCGTTGCAACTTGGCGTTTTATATCCCTCTCCAATCTGAGGCTGTTTTGTACCGATTGAAGAATGGCGGCATTTTTATCCAAAGTGTCAGCGTAAAGCGTTTCCAGTCCTTTTATATAATTGGGCAGTTCTTGTGCTGCATCAGCCACCTGCGCTTTTTCGGACAGTTCCCTGAGATGGCGGATGCCCTCTGTAAATGGCTGTTTAAGTTGCTTTATTTCGACAATTTGCTCAAGTTCTTCCAAGCTCCTGGCTTCGCGCATCAGGTATGTGTGCATGGTAAAGCTGGCCGCTGCCATCTTGACTTTCTGCGTGACTGTATCCAGAGGGATCACAATCTCTGACAGCCATACCTGACTTTTCATCAGCCTGCCATTTGAATAGTAGCTGATTATCGCGAGCCCCCCTGTTACAAGAACGCATACAGCAATCAGACCTGTCAGCATTCGCTTTATTGTCAAGTTCAATTTCAATTTCATCATTTTTATCCCCTGATCAGACCTCCTTTTTTTGATCAGACCTCCGAGGTTTTAAAAACCTCGGAGGTCTTTATTAATTGGAGGTCTTTATTAATTTCAGGCTTCTCCGATCAGATCAACCACCGCTTCGATAAAAGAATTGTCCTGAAAGCTGCTTTTGGTCAAATAATAATTTGCGCCGGCTTCAAGCCCCCGCAACCGATCCTCTTCCTTATTTTTATAAGACACGATCATTACTGGCAGAGATTTGAGCTTATCATGCTGTTTGATTTGCGTGATCAGTTCAAAACCGTTCATCCGAGGCATGTCAATATCGGAGATGACCATGTCATAAGGAGCGATACGCAGCATATTCCAGGCATCCATTCCGTCAACAGCCACTTCCACCTGATATCCTTTGCTCTCCAGCAGTTTGCGTTCCATTTCGCGGACCGTGATGGAATCATCAACCACCAGAATCTGCTTTGGCGGTTTTTTATCATCTGCCTGGGCCATAAGGCCAATCTTTCGCAGCCGATGTTGTCCGGAAAGCAGGCTGTCAATGGAGCGTACCAGATCTTCCATATCGAAAATCAGGACAGGAGAGCCGTCCAACATCACAGCCACAGAACTGATATCCGTCACTTTCCCCAGTCTCGGGTCCAGGGGCCGTACCACCAGATCATACTCGCCCAGAAATCTGTCCACTGCCAAACCATAAGCGTGCAGTCTGTCACTCACCACAATAACATACAATTCATCCTTCTGGTCTGAGGATTTGTCCAGTTCCAGCACATCGTGAATATTTACCAGTGCGATATTTTTGTCATCCAGTCTGAAGTATTCCCGGTCTTCCACGGTCTCAATATTCTCCCGGGATATCACCAGACACCGGTCAATCCGGGCCAGGGGGAACGCATAAGGCTCTCCGGCAATTTTCACCAAAAATGTGCGGATCACAGAGAGGGTCAGCGGCAGTTCCATTGTAAAGGTCAGTCCTTTGCCAACTTTGGAGGCCGCACGGACAACGCCGCCCACTTCATGGGCCATGCTGTGTACAACATCCAGCCCCACGCCTCGCCCTGACAGCTCCGTAACAGTGCCTAATGTGGAAAACCCCGGGAGAAACAGAAAATCCATCAGTTCAGGTTCGGTCAGCTTGTCAATCATCTCAGAGTTTGCGAGCTTTTTTTCCAAAATTTTGAGCCGCATTTCATCCAGATCAATGCCCCGACCGTCATCTGAGACGGTGATCATCAGTATGCCCGACCGATGAGCGGCTTCCAGACGCAAGGTGCCCTGTTCAGGTTTCCCTGTGGTCAGACGTTCTTCCGGATACTCAATTCCATGATC
The DNA here is from genome assembly GCA_029934695.1 of Desulfobacterales bacterium. Lineage (GTDB taxonomy): Bacteria > Desulfobacterota > Desulfobacteria > Desulfobacterales > 4be13 > JAOZLU01. The sequence continues at coordinate 3,616 of JAOZLU010000231.1, forward strand.
CAGAGAATTCCGCAACAGATGACTCAGGGGCGCATCCAGCTTGTCCAGAATGTCCCGATCCACCTCTGTGGACTCGCCGACAATTTGGAGCCGGACTTTTTTGCCAAGTTCCCTGCCCAGGTCCCTTACCATCCTGGGAAACCCACGGATACCGTCAGCAAATGGACGCATACGAACCCGGATCACTTCGTGGTAAAGGCGGTCTGAAAGATTTTCAGAGGCGCTGGTGTACATATCCAACTGGTTCAGCCTGTCAACCAGATAATGGTTACATGCCTTTGCCCTTTCCCTGCCACGGGCCACCATATTCCGGATTTCATATCTTGAATTCTGGATTTCAGTCTGCTCATTATGATCCAGTATCTCCTGCAACTTATTCAATATGGTAAACAGTTCGCCATGGTTTTTCTTCAGCTTTAGCAAAGATTTGGAAAATGAGGGGAGCCAGCGGGCACTCACCACCACCTCCCCGGCCAGGCCCATGAGACGTTCAATTTTTAATGCGGTGACCCGCACCATTCGGTCTTTCTCTGTTGCCCCTTGTCTCTGACGGGCCGGTCTGTGTTGCGTTTCTGATGCCTTTCGGCCGGAAACCTTCGGGGCCAGCTCCTTCCTTATCTTCTGCTGTTCCTCCGGCGTATGCCCGCTGCCTGACAACGGAGTGGCCACAGGCTCGGGCAGGCTGTGATCGGGCTGAGGGGCTGCCGGAGGAGACGGCGTTTCACGCGGAGAAACGGGTTGCCGTTCCGCCTTAACGGTCGGGGCCAGTGCTTTAATTTTAGCCCCGGTGAGTATTGAGGAAAGGTTGGTGATCAGGATATCCACTTCTTCCTGATGCTCGGACAGCCATTCTTCCAATTCCTCGCCGGCAATATCAGCGATCTTGCTGATAACGTCAACGCTTTTGAGCAAGATGTCTATATGCTCTGATTCCAGCCCCGACTTCAGTGCTCCCTCGCCTTTTTGGATGGCGACAAAACAATCTTCCATGGTATGGGCCAGTTTCACCACCACATCCAACTCCACGATTCGGGCACCGCCTTTGATAGAATGAGCCGCCCGCATCAGACCTTCAATATCTTCCGAGACACCGGAACCGCTTTCCAATGCCAGCAGGCCGTCATTCAGGGTCGCCGCATGTACCTCCACCTCGGACCGGAAAAGGTCCAGCATGGAGAAATTGCTCAAATCCTGACCGTTAATATTTGTCACTCCAAACTCCCATGTTTTTCAGTGAACAGTAGCATCCAACATCAAATAAATTTCAAATCTCAATATCCAAATTCCAAATAAATCCCAAATTCCAATGTCCAAATTCCAAATTCCAAATAAATCTCAAATCTCAAATAAGGTTTGTCATTTGAGATTTGTTTTTTGAGATTTATTTGTCATTTGAGATTTGTCATTTGAGATTTGTCATTTGAGATTTGTCATTTGAGATTTGTCATTTGA
>JAOZLU010000231.1:5167-9692 GCA_029934695.1 Desulfobacterales bacterium
GATTTGTTTTTTGAGATTTGTTTTTTGAGATTTGTTTTTACAAAAAAGTTATCACTGCACATTCCGTATCAGACTGTAGAGCAGCAGATCGTCATCCAAAAAGGCCACATGTTTCCCCTCCCAGTTGAATATCCCTTTGGTGTAAGTTGACTGGGCCTTGGCCACCGTCACGGGCACATTTTCAAAGGTGCTGGGGTGGATACGATGAATACCGTAGATTTCATTTACCGGGAAGACCCACTGCCCGCCTTCACTGTTCACCACCATCATACGTTTATTACCGTTCCGGTCTTCTTTTTTTCTGTCGGCGATGGTCTCTATGCCCAGAAGTTCCCTGAGTGAAACACATAGCTGTATTTCACCGTGTACATTTGTTATTCCTATCAATATCGGATTGCTGCGGTGTGGAAGACTGTGGCTCCGGAGTTTTTCAGGATCTATAATTTCCGCAAATATCTGGGTCCGGAGCGCCAGCCATTCCTCCTCAATGCGAAAAATAACCATTGAAATGGCGCCAAGAAGGTTTTCCTCCTTTTCCGCAGCCATCACCTTGGTCCATTCATTCTTATATTCTTCAGGAAGATCACGCTCCAAAAGCTTCCTGCCGGTCTGAGTAAAAACATCACAGTTGCGACAGTGAATAACCCGCTCCAGCTTATGACAGCGCGGCTCTTCGTTGCCCCATACCCCGATGGTTTTCCAGCACCCCCGGGGATGCGAACTGGGAACTTGGGATTGTGAATCCTGAGTTTCGAGTTGTGAGTTGTGAACTGTGAGTTGTGACGGCATAAACAAAAATCCCTTATCTGTCTTCTTTCTGAAGAATGCGCTGCGCCCGCTGCCGCAGGTGTTCAGCTTTATTATGATCTCCCCGATGTTCCATAATGAAAGCCATAAGACTCAGGGCTTCACGATGATTCGGATCAAGATAAATTGTTTTGTTGAAATACTCCTCAGCCCGATCTTCATCGTCCAGAGCATTCCAGAGCAGGCCCATCAAAAAATGGGCCTGAGCGTGAAAAGGGTCATCATTGAGATATTTTCCGCACAATTCAAGAGCTTTATTCAAATATCCCTGATCTGCCAACTGTCTCGCAGTATCAAGCAATGTTTCCAAGCCGGAGCTTTGAAACGAAGCCCGGGATCCGGTGCCTTCAAATAAGGCCGGAGCCACGGTCTCCGGAAATGAAATTGCGGCGGCCCGGGCCAGCTTTTTCTCTCCTGCCGGCTGATACAGTCCGCTTTTTCCAGATTTGGAGATATCCGTCTCTGTTACACTGGGGGCTGTTTCTCTTTCCCGGGATATCTCCGGAACCTTGACAGTCAATGCACGTCTGACGGGATTTTGAGATATTTGGTCATAAACGCTGTTCCGGGAATTATCTGTTTCCTGATTAAAGTCCGCTCTCCGGCACGCAAATACTCCGGACTGACGTATCCACACAAAACACATTTTCTGTGAGGAACTGCAAACCAGCGGACGTTCAACATGTCCCACAAACAGCAATCCGTTCTGGCTTAACAATCGGACAAAAACATCCATAGCCCGCTTTTTTGCAGATTCGCTCAGGTATATCAGGAGATTGCGGCAAAAGATGATATCGTAAGGCTTCTCGCCTGCCAGAAGCTGGTTATCCAGTAAATTCCCCTTTATAAAGCGGACCATATTTCTGACAGATGAATATATTTTAAAACGATTTTTATTTTCTTTGCCGCCGCCTTCAGCGTATGAAGCTTCTTCAAAATAGCGATCCTGAAATGACAGTTCCTCTCCTCGGAAAGATTCTCGCCCGTAAACCCCTGCTTTTGCCTTATGCAGTGATTTGCCGCTAATATCAACAGCGTCAATATGAAAACGGCTGCTTCTGATTTGCTCAGGCAATCCCATGTCCATGAGGGTCATGGCAATGGAATAAGCTTCTTCGCCTGTGGAACAGGGAATGCTCAACACCCGCAATACACGATCCTTATAATTGGCCAGCCATTCAAATCTTACATAGCCGCCAAGAAAGCTGAACGACTCTTTGTTTCGGAAAAACCAGGTTTCCGGAACAATCACTTCTTCCACCAGCTTATCCCATTCCTCTTTTGAACTTCGGAGATGGGTAAGGTACGCAGAGAAGCTCCCGGCATTCTCGATGAGAAATCCGCAACGCCTCATACGGTGGTGTACGGCTTTGGCAATTGTCTCAGAGCCGACAGTATTCGCGGACAGTCCGATTTTTTCTTCCAGTAAAGATTCAATTATCGTTTGAAACATCTTAATTTTAAAATTGAGAATTGTACATTGAGTGTCCTTCTGTCGGCGGGGTTTGCAACCCCGTCCGAAACCTTTGCTTTCTGACTGCCGGACGGGGTTTGCAACTCCCGTCCGGCACATGATCTTTGCTTTCGTGGATATGCAATCCCTTCTGCAGGGATGTTATCTTGCCATAATTTTTGAAAATTAATGGCACTTCAATCTTCAACCTCGGCAATCTTCAAATCCTCAATCCTTATTCAAAAAATTGATGCAGTTCGGCAACAAATCCAGATCTATATATTGAATCATCTTCTTTTGTTCCATAACAATGCCTCCGAGATAAGGCGCCTGCTCCGACTTTATGCCTGGCAATACAAATGCCTCTTCCGGTTTTCTTATGGTCTCGGTGACACCTTCGGCCATGAGCCCGAGAATATGAGAGGTGCTGTCTTTTCCTATGTAGTCAACAAGGATTATCCGAGAGCTTAACCGCATTCGGCACGGACACCCCTGAACCAACTGGCACAGGTCAATGACCGGAACAATTGAACCCCGGTAATTGAAGAAGCCGGCAAAGAAATCAGGCGTGTGAGGTATTTCTTTAAGCGTCACCATTGGGGCAATTTCCCTGACTTTTTCACACTTGATGGTGTACATGATATTCCCTATGTAAAAAAGCAAAATCAGCATATCCTCTCCTCTCCTCTGACCTCTCACTCGGTTAAAGTGGGGATTACCGTTCGGATGAACCTTCTGTCATCTTCGTCTATTCTTCTCAGCCCCTCCATCAGAAGATGCATAAAATCCCCCACTTCAGGAGATTTCATTTCTTCCGGCGGCAGACCCGGAATAAACTTGAATCTGCCCCGCTTGAGCTTCAGCAGCTCAAAAAAAGCTTCTTCTCCCTCCTTCCCATCATGTTTGACGCTGACAAGCCCTCCTTCTCTGAACGAAAGATATGCGGTGGTGTCGGCAAGTTTCAAGGTCAGGAGACCGGTCTTCTGGTTCATGTTAAACGTCTGAAATAACTCCGAAGGTGGCATCTCGGAAAGCTTTCCGGCCATTCCGGATGCAAATTCTTCGGATCTCGCCATATTGATTTCAGCCATTCTTCCGGCAAGCAGGCGGGTAAAATACATCTGAAGAGACGGGGAGTTGTTTAAAATCTCCCTGAAATCCTTGCCCAGAATATACAAAAGCGTTGTCGGTTTTATAACTTTTATTGTCGCACCGACAGGGTTGCCGCTGAGAAGGCTCATTTCTCCGAATACCTCACCTCTTCCCATGAAGGCCAGACTCATTTCATCATCACCCATCACTTCAATCTTTCCGGATACAATGACGTACAAATTTCTGCCGGGGTCTCCTTTTCTGATGATAATATCACCTACACCGAATTCCTCGAATTTTAAATAAGAAGTGAATTCTTCAACCAGATGTTCCTCAAGGGACTGAAATATTGAAAACTTGCTCAGAGAGCGTGCAACCACGCCGATATAATCTTCAGCTTTTTTAGAGACATCATCAGTGCCGGGTATGTTTTCTCTTTTATACCCAAACCGGATCAAGCCTGTACAACCGCTACAGTTGAAGACAGTTCCGGGGGCGCAGTCCATGTAAGATTTCCCGGAAAGTCTGACTTTGTTAAGGATTCCCATCGCATCTCTGACAAGTATAAGGCAGGGTGCTTTATTATGGGGTGGGAAAAAGGATTTGTTTGACAGATAAAATTCATCGCCCACTTCATAAAGGGGACAGCTATTCTCTCCGATAATTTTAAATGTCGGGGGAGGCTCAGAAGCAGGTTTGTTTTCACCCGTTTTCTTGTTCGGAGGGGATTCAGGAGCTTTTTTGCTTTCTTTCCTAATAGATAGAGGAGGATAAACTTTGAATATGTGTTTGCACTTTACGCAGCGGAAACTGGAGCCTTTTTCCTTGATAATACTCGTATCAAGGTCGTACTCAGTATGGCATTTTTCACACGCTACTTTCATAACACATCCTAATTATTTCAGATGACAAATCTTGAATACGGTAATATGAAGCAGTTCCATCCGGCCCTGAATCCGCTGGAAATTCCTCCTGCCCTTATATGCCACACTTCTGAGGTTATCGCAACTTTTTTCATCCCACAAACAAAAAATCAAATATCTTTTATCCTGCTTAAAGGACAAAAAAGAAACCCGGTTTTTTCCGACAGGGGAAAACATTCCATTCGGAAAAAAAAACCGGGTTTCCTCCCACACAGTAACCTTTTTTCCTGTACACAGATGTTTAGCATAA
>JAOZLU010000839.1 GCA_029934695.1 Desulfobacterales bacterium
CCCCGGCAGCAAATGTTTCGGACGGGGTTGCAAACCCCGTCCGGCAATAAGGTCCGGCAATCTAACCCCGTCCGGCAATGGTTCTCTGTGCCCTCTGTGGTTAAGACGGATTCGGGCCATAAAACCACAAAGTCTGTCAGAATCAGGTCTGTTTTCCGTAAATCACCTGGGGCATCTTTACCTTTTTTTGAATATCATTGTCTATCCACTCGATTTCCACGATGTTCTCATTATCTATGATATGACGGGGGGAAGCAGACGCAATGGACAGATAGGTTACGAGTTCCGCCAATCCGTTTTCCAGGGGAATATATCGGACGATTTCATCAAGCGTGACCTGACTGTGTTTTTCCAAATGGACTTCGATGTTATGTTTCAGCATTTCCCGGTCAATTTCAAACGGGTTGAACAATTTTTCCAGATCAGCCCCTGAGATTTCGTTATCGCCAGTCTCATCGGGCTGATGAATAAACCCCGACCCCTGAGAAGGTTCTCCCAGGGGCCTGTCCATGATTATACGGATATCACAGTTCCCTTCAATCTCAATAAAAGGGTCCTTCTTTGGCGGGTCTTCAAGGTGCTTCATTGCCAGTTTTTTGATGTCGGCAATCAGTTCAATGGTCTTTTTCCGATCAAGGAGAAATTTTTCTCCCAAAATCCGGCTCAACTTTTCGGTCAGCCGATGGTTGGAATTTATCACCTGCTGCCCGGCCTGATGCAGATATGTCCTGATTTCCAGTATAAACGGGTCTGGATTGGCAATTTCTTTTTCTTCAAGAATTCTGAAAACATCTTCGATTAAAGTGGTCAACTCGTCCTGTTTATACTCTGCGATCAGAAACCGCCAAAACGAGTCAAAAGACCTTCCCTGATCAGAGTTCCTGAGTTCATCCGTGGCATCCAGGGTATAGGCGAGAATTTCTCCCTTGCTGATATTTCTCCGGGTCTGCTTTTCATAAATATTGCGCGTGATATCCTTAAAATTCTGCTCCACTTCCTTGAAATCGGAAATCAGTTCCCGGCCCAGTTTGGTGATTTCATGAAAACGCTCCTTAACTTGCGTATCTGAAAACGCATCTGCTTTTCCTGAAATTTGTATCTCCCTGATCTGGGCCTCAACTGACCGTTTTTTCCTTTCAAGCTCCGCTATCCGCTTGTTGGGATTTTCAGAGCTGTTTTCAATCAGTTCCCTGAGTTTTCGCAATATATCCAGAAAACGGGATTCAGTACCGATAAATTCTTTTTTCTCAAGAGACTCAATCCACTGAAACGCCTTTTCCATGGCTGATGTCAGTTCATGGACAGAAACGCCGGTTTCATCAGGAAATTTTCTCAGATAACGACTGTCTTCATTGCACCAGTCGTCAATATATCTTTTTGAGCGTTCCTGAAAATTTGCATGAAGATAATCCTCATCCAGAAAGTTCAGTGCTTCCAAGTAATCGGACAGACTGATGACAAGTTCATCATTGGGAATCATCAGGCGGTTTTTCCCCTTAAATTCCCGATGCAGAAAACTTAAAATCAGCGGAGCGTTTTTAGCCCTCAGCAGTCTGACCGTGGGGGAATTGGACAGCAAAGCTGTCAGTTTTTCATAATTCATCTCAATAATTAATTAGTGATATTCTGATTATAATGGATGGATGGCTTCAGAAGCAATGACAATAACCCGTGCAGGTTGCTGAGAGTCCGGTTTATTTCTGACTTCTATCTGTACATCAAAATCCAGCAAATTGAGAAATCGGATCAGCTGATCATAAGAAAACTCAGACAGCCGTCCACGAATAATCGCCGATATTTCAGCCTGACTGATTCCTGAAATCTCAGCCGCATATTTCCTGTCTGACAGACGCTTTTCAATAATCCGGCTGATCCGGTGAAGAAGGGCAGCTTTCGCATGCATCTCCTCAGGCATGGGCAAACCCATATCCGCAAAAACATTGCCGCTGCTCTCCTGTATTTCTGGCATCTTTATGTTTTTCTCCATGTTCAGCAACATAAAGAGCATACCCCATATCTTCTCTCACGGTTTTGGGAAATGTTTTCAGGTCCCCTAAGTGAACTCCCTAACCAGATCAGTTTGCTTTTTTTCTCATCCACCCCCGTCTCCCGAGAACTGTGTGCGCAGCCCTTTAGAATTAAATGGATTTGTCATAAAACCGGCTTCGCCGCTACCCATGATATGAACATGGGAATCAATGAAACCCGGAACAGCGATTGCCCCCTCTCCGTCAATGACTTCCAACGTCGGCAGATTGGCAGGGGGATCAATCTGATCCGCTATGGCGGCAATGCGGACGCCGGCGATCAGAATATCTTTGATTCCAATATGCTCAGGGGAATAAATATCTGTATTTTTTATGATCTTAATCAGTTCAAATTCTCATTTCTTAAAAAAATTGTTGTGTCTCGGACAACATCAAACATCAAACATCAAACATCAAACATCAAACATC
>JAOZLU010000232.1 GCA_029934695.1 Desulfobacterales bacterium
TCTTATATCTTTGAACATCCGCTATATTTTTCAAAAGCCAAAAACAACTTAATGTTAAAGTTCAGCGGGTTTGCCGGAAACACTCTCGGACAGGGCGACAACTTCCCGGACAGTTGTTTCCATGAGTCCGAGTTCAATTCTGATTTCTTCAAGCAGTTCCTCTGAAGTCATAAAGCACCTTCCCCCTTCTTTCAATTAAGCGGGTAAATTTGTTCGGAGGGCTTAACGGAACAATATCTGTCGGAATACGCAGCTCATTTTCAATCTGTCCTGCGAATTCGTACAGCTTCCAGCCCCGGATTCCGTCACAGGCCAGATCAATGTCCCCCGCAGTTGACGGAGTTTCCGCATAACTGCCGAACAGGATCAGGCAGTTTGCGCCGTACTCTTCGGCCAGTCTGACAATTTTCTCAATCACATAAGATTCTGTTGGTTTCATAACTCCCTCTTACCTCATTTCAATAAAAACATGCTGTGTGCAGGACAAAAAATGTGGAACGTCCGGGGCGGTTTCCTCTGCTTGGGAAGCCGGAGAGGCACGGCGCATAACTGTGATGGCCGCAGGCACTCGGAGCTGCCTGCATTCACGCGCCTCCGAAACCAGGTGACGCTATCTGCGGTTTCGGAACACCTCTGTTGTCAGCGTTACCTGCTATCGGCGGCTACAACTCTGGCGGTGGGCCCTCATTCTTCAGTGCCGGAGCAGAGCTTCTGCAAGGAGGTGTTGAAGCGATCACCCGCTGGGTAACTTGAAAATCCGGTTCAATGTTTGTTAGCCGTTAAACAGTTACTGTTAAATATTCTCCAATTTTTCGATTTGGTTTAAAATATCTATCAATTCATTTCGAATATCTTTAAAATCATCAAAATTATAGACTTTATCAAAACCATGCAGGGAAACTGTTCCTTTTTCTTCATCATAGATTGCCATATTATGTGCAAACTGATTTCGAAGGGACTGATTTTTTTTAAGCTTACCCTTCTCTCCTAAAATCTGCTCATCGTTACAGAGTTTCTTTAGTCGCATTCTTACTATGTTGAAGTCGGTTTTTATGGGATTCATAATCATCCCGGGAAGGGTTTCGCTATTAGCCTCTTTCACTTGGCCTTTTATGCTCTCCTGCCTTTCTTCGAGTTTTTTCCGAATATTTTCAACTTGAACCTCTTTTTCTTCATCAGGCAGACCGGCATATTTTTTATTGTACAGCTCACGCATCTTCAGATCAATCTTACTCATTTCGTCCAGAATGACTCCACGCATATTATTGATATCACAGATTCTTTTTATTTGATCCTCGATTATAGGCCAAGCCTCATCAACAAAACTATCACGGTTTACTGTAAAAACACCTTCAACCTGACTTTCAAATAAGATTTTCCGTAAACCGTCAGCAGCTTTCCCGCTGTAAAAAATCATATCTGTAAAAATGCTTTGCCTTAGTACCTTTGCTATCTCGTTTCCTTTTTTGGTTTGCTCCCCTAAGTCATAATCAAAAATAATCATATCATACGGATTATATTGTGATAATTTATCACTCAATTTTACTAATTCATCTTCACTCAAAGATGTTTTTTTATCCACTTCAAATTTAAAACCGTAATTTTCAAGCTTATCCTCGATACCATCAATTGCAGGTTGAACATATTCAAACTGATCATCTATCCATAGTGCTTTATAATTAATTTTCATTGCTTAACCACCCTCATTGTAAAACTGGTGCCACGTTTCGGTTGAAGTTCTGACAGCTTAAGCTCGCCACCTAAATTTTCTACCCTCTTTTTGCAAAAATAAAGCCCCAAGCCCGAGCCTGATGTCCTCGTAAATCCTTTTTCAAAGATACGCTCTTTTTCGGTAATTCCATTATCAAGACCTTTCCCATCATCTTCAATCACAAGTTTTAAAATTTTAGATTTTAATGTTGATGTAAAGGTAATATTTGATGCTCGTGCTTTTATCGCATTGCTAATAAAATTCTCCAACACCATCCCCATTTCAATAGGATTGAAACGGAGTTCAAATTTTTTTTCCTCTATCTTAGGGTTGATATCTATTCGTGAATTGCGTCCAACAGCTATTTTTTTAAGGTATTCATATAAAAAAGAATTGAAATCTTCAGTTATCATACTTGAATCCAACCTGAAATTAGCTGATATTGCAAATCTGGATGTTGATACGATTTTTTCGGTCGTCTCTAAAAGCTCTTCTAATAATTTACGGAGGTTTTCACCGGTCATTTTTTCAAATCGGGGTGGGGATTTAAGAATATTTTGTAAGCTGAGTTTGGAATGCGATGCATATAAAACAATTTGATGCATGAATCCTTCCAACAAATCTTTGTCCCTGCTATTGCTCCCCGTCAAAAAAAGATTCCGCTTTTTTTCTTCTTTGTAAGCATCTTCAATTTTATTTTTTTCTTTTACAGCTTTTTTGGCTTTAGCGGCTGCTGTCTTGGCAATATCTTCGGCCTTCTTCCTCGCTTTTTTTTCTTGGTCGGCAGCTTTTTGGGCCTCGTATTCTGCCTGTTTTGCTTTGAGTAATGCTTTTTCAGCTAGAACAATCTGTTTTATAAGTTTTTTATCATTAATACTGCTGGCAATATTTTTGAGATTTTTTAAAGAAGGTTCAAATTCCTTTGCTTTTTCACTCAAAATAGAGACTAAATCATGATTAAAATCCAATACTTTTATATTTTTTGATTTTGATAATTTCTCGATTAATTGGATGATCCTGAGACGGTTACTATCCAGTCCCATTCGTTCAAAAACACTATTATCTTTATCTAATTTATCTTTCCATGTAATGTCGGTTACATAAGCTTCAAATTTTATAATGCATCTTTTAACGCAATCTGATAATTCTATTGCGGCTTGTGTCCTGATTAATCCCTGGTTACGACTTGAGGCCTCTCGAAATTTATCTTCACCTCCTTGTACTTTGACAAACCCCAGCAAATCTCGAGATCCCAAATATCTTGCATAACCTTGCTGTTTCCTACGATCAAAGCCCCAATAATCATTTCCTTCCTCACCGATTGGAAAAACCCTGAACCCATTCCTGATTAAAAAAAGGGAACCATACCGAACAGAAGGCAAGCCCATCCTGCGGGCAAAAGTAACTTTGGCAGATGCATTCAGGAATAATAACTCCGCATAGAAACCGGAATTGATAAGCTGGGGATATGAGTCATTGATATCTTCCTCTGTTTTATAAATAAAAACCCCTCTGTCTATCAGTTCAACTTGCAATTTGTTTTTACGGGTGATTTTTGCCCTAAGTACCGTGGTTTTATTTTCAAGAACTTGGAAGATTGTATTTTCTATAAAGCCATTGACAGTGATGGCTTCATTCTCTTTTTCCTGGGCTTTTGTCACTGCTGCCATGTCATTGTCTTTTTCACGCTTACATTCAATTTGTATTTTTTTGGAAGTTTCAACATCCGGAACAGGATCAATGAGCTTCTCCAGTGACCGCTTAAGCCTAAGAAGTTTATCCCTGTTCCAGGATAGCTCATCTCTCAAATTGCTTATTTCAAGTACAACCCCGCTATTGTTTACCAGTAACCCCAGTGGTAGTGAAAAAGACTTACTTTCCGAATAGTTTACATCTATTTCTATAAATTCATCTTTGGAGTTTTCCTCGAAATCCTCCCAGTTGATATCCAGGCAATGAATTATACTGTCCGACTTTGTTTTGGATTGCATTTTCAAGGTTTTGCCTAAACGATCACAGGAAAAACGTCCAACGCCTTTATAGCCAGCATAGGTTCTTTTGGTTTCATCTTCGGTTCCATCTTTCTTGGCAGAGAATCCAAGAAACAGCCATTTTCCAAGAATATCATTACGGCTCATCCCTTTGCCATCATCTACGACATATATTTTGCCACCCGATCCTTTTTCCAAATCAAGCCGAATAATTATATTTTCAGAAAAGGCATCAAATGAATTCTTTACGAGTTCAAATATAGCCACAAAGTCATCGGTAATCAAATCTCGTCCAATGACATCTTTTATGGCAGAGCTTATGCGGAATTGGAGTTTTTCAGGCATGGGCTATCTCCTTTAATGAATGTCCGACAGTTTCTGCAAAAAGAGGGGGAATGGCATTTCCGACCTGGGTATAGCGGGGGGTCTGTTTAATCCTCAATTTGCCACCAGTTGTGTATCTTCCTTTAAACTCGTACCAATCAGGAAAAGATTGTATTCTCGCAAACTCCCTGACAGTGAAAACTCGCGGTTCCTGGTAATGGATATAGTCATCAGGCAATGTGGTTAATGTTGGGGCAGGTTCATCTTTTGACACTTTCTTTGTGCCGCTTTTACTCAAGTTAAAATAGGTTCGGTATTCCGTAGGGCCTAGATCATTGTCAATCGCATATTGAAACCGGTTTTTTATTTTTTGGGTATGGTTAACCAATCTATGGCTGTCAGGGACTGTCCCCTTGTATTTCCCCGCACGTAAACACTTTTGATAGGGAGTCTTGGCTTTGGAATATTGACCGGATTTAAAATTATCACTGTCCGGACACAATGCAGTACCATTTTCTTCTAATAAGTCCGAAATGGCATCTTCCAAAGTAACCGAAGCTGAAAGACCTTTCCCGCTTAAAAGGTCGTATTTAGTTTTATGTAAGATAGCAAAGAATGATCTTGCCAGAGTCCCCTTTTTATCAAGTTGTTTTTTCACACCGACCAAAATAAACCGGGTCCTTTTCTGAGGTATTCCATATTCAGAAAAATCGACAAGCTTTCCATGTACATTATAACCGAGTCTCTTAAGTTTTTTCACGACGTATGCAGAATAATTTTTACCAAGTTCAGCATTATTCTTGAAATTGAGGGTAAATCCTTTTACATTTTCAAAAAAAATGAATTTAGGCTTAACCAATTCAATGAAATTGATATATGAATCAATTAGTCTGTTCCTATAATCATTTTCTTTTCTTCTTCCTGCTATAGAAAAGCCTTGGCAAGGAGGCCCGCCTGCAACCAAATCAATCGTAGCTCTCAACTTTATTAGTTCTTCACGATGATGAGTTAAAACATGATCTATATCATGATATTTTACAGGTAACCATGTAGGCCATGTATAATGCCCTTTTTCCTTTATCAAATTATGCTCTAAAGTCTTAAATGCATCATTACTTTTTTCAATTGCAAACACACCTGTCCATCCTGAATTCATCAGACCTAATGACAGTCCCCCGCAACCTGCAAATAAATCAATGTATGTAAATTGTCTGTTTCTATTCATGATTATCCATAATCCATAAAATGATCATACGTTTATTTTGATATATTATTCATTATTTTTTTAAGATAGTTACATCTTCTATTCAATAAACAGTTGTCACAAAGAGGTTTTCTCGCTTTACAGACCAATTGTGCATAATCCAGAATTGCTCAGTTTATTGTCTTAGGATTACCCGTGTCCACTACGCGATAAGATAATTCTTGAAGATAAGGATCATCTCTTATATCAGACAGCTTACATGGACCAAACCACTCGAAAAGCATCCTTAATACAATGAATAATTCAATAACACAAAAAAGATTTTTGTCAACACAAAAATGATTTCTTTCTCAGACTCCCGAAGCCTTACAACTTCGGAAGCCCTGAGAATCCCATTTATTTTTCATCCCCAAGCACCTTCGCAGCATCCACCGCGAAACAGGTCAGAATCAATATCCCCTGGGAAAGGTTAAACTACAAATAAAACTCATTTTGGATCAAAATAAGGTAGCGATTCATCTTTCAAAACAGCTTTCATTCCCTTATCTGATGTGACTATGATAATATTTTTTCCTTCATTAATTCGAGCATCAATAAAACTTCCAATAATCAAGGCATCATGAGAACCAAAATTATAACGATGTGCATATCTGATTAAGAGATTAGTACCAATTTCTATCGAACTTGCATTCAAACTTATGACATCCGCTTGGATGGAACCTTTTTTTGCCTCAATATCAGAAACCATTTTCTTCATATCACGGTAAACTCTTGGTTTAAGTCTTTTGACACATCTTGTTACCCATATATTTGAGCATCTGACAGTTCCCCCGGTAATGGAAATATTCCTTTCATAACTCTGTCTTTGAGCTTGCACACCTCTCCTCCATTTTCCCAAAACCGAATGGATTTCCAATGATGTTATCTCAGATATAGAGAATAATATTTGTCCCTTTTCATGTATTTTCTTCAATAAATTGTTATATTGATTGGTTTTAGGTTTTTGAAAAAAGAGAGAATAGGCATTAGTGTCGAGAAAATATTTACACATCAACTGTTAATTACTCCTCTTTATTGTGATCTTTATGAAGAAATCCATTAGGAAGTGAATCTGTCAATGTTTGAATCTCTTCTTCATTGAACGGATCTAAGCGGGCTTTGATTTTTTCGACAGTTTCCCAAAGATCAGCATCAGATCCTTTGTTAATATAACCTTCCACACCCAAGTTAATTAATTTTTTCATTACAGAGGGGTTCTGATAATTTGTATAAACAATAACTTCTACATAAGGGTCTATACGCCTGATATCTTCAAGCACTTCATCGCCTGTGATTTCTGGCAACTTTAAATCAAGGATGATTAAATCAAATCTACCTCTCTGAATTTTTGAAATAGCTGCTTTCCCATCTAAAACCCATTCAACCGAAATATTCTCAGATTCTAATGCCTTTTTCAGCATTTCTCCAGTTTTCTTTTCATCTTCTACAAGTAATACTTTATCCTGCATCAGCAAGTCTCCTTTTTGTTTATATACATAGGTTTTTTTGGCATTCTCATAAAGAATCGGGCACCGTCCGTGTATGTATGATCCAAGTAAATTTTACCGCCTTGCATTTTCATCAAATTCCAAATTATAAAAAGTCCCAGTCCTTCTCCTTTGCCTAATGGTTTTGTTGTAAAAAAAGGATCATATATCTTACCTCTGTTTTTTGCAGTAATTCCAACACCAGTATCTGAAAAAATGATGTTGACATCATCTTTTTTTTCATTAACAACTATCTGAATCAAATTGCCATTTCTCTTCTTGTCCTGCTTTATGCTGTCAATTGCATTTAAAAGTAAATTACTGATTATCTGATCAAAATGGACAGGGTCCCCCTCAATAAAAATTTCTTTTTTTGGACTGATTTTAAATTCTATATATTTTTTATCAATTCTTTTGCTCTCAGATTCAATTCTCTTGGCAATACGACCAACTATGTCAAATTTCATAGTGACATTTTTACTGGATGTAAGGGGCGACAATCTTTTAATCAGCCCCCCCATTCTGTTGGTTTCCTCAAGAATTGAATCGAAAACTTCAAACATCGCATTCTTCGAGAATTTTTTCTGAAACATTTTATAGTAAAACTGAACAGTATAGCGGATATTTGTTATTGGCTGACCCAGTTCATGGGATATTCCGGTTGTTAAATCACTTATTGCAGCTAATTGCTTTTGGTGTTCCAATTCAGAATATAATTCTTTTATTTTAGAACCTACTTCAGCTTCACTTTCTTTAAATTCTGTGTAAAATCTGCCAGAGACTTTTTTTCCAGCAGATGAAAGTTCTGATATTCGTATCTCAGTTCTGTCAGCCTCATCTATAAAACCAAAAGTCAAATAGAAATTTCGTACTGTTTTTTGGATAGTAATACTATGAATGTTGCTTTTTTCCGTTTGGAGTAATATGCCATACACTTCTTCAATCTGATCTTGAGCTTCAAAATAATAAACCAATTCGTATTGGATGTTAAAATCTGATTTCTTTAAAATTTCAGGGTATGTCGATATTACATTTTCAGCAATTGTATAATCCTTAATTTTTCTGCATATTCTAAAAATTGATCTGACGACAACAGATTCTGTTTTTATTGACAGAATTTCAGTGGCAATTTTTAATGCGTCATGATTTCTTTCCAACCTTTCATATATTGATATGCAGTGTGCATCTATTCTGAATTTACGAATATCTCTGTTTCTGTTTAATATTTTTTTATCAAGAAAATGTTTCAATTCAACATGATTTTCTTTTTCCATTCTTCTTGCATATTGTACAAATTTATTGAACTGACTGTCATCTTTGATCAAATCGCAAATTTTTCTTCCTTCCTCACTGATATTTATAATCTGATTTAAATCATCTTTTATCAGTTCCTTGCACCAATTCAATATCTCACTGTCAATATTGTCTTCCTGTAATTCATTGAGTAATTTGTATGCGAATCTCAATATTTTTTCTTTTGACCAAATTCTTTTAAGTCTGTAATAGCGCTTTGCAAAACGGCTAAATATTTTTTTATTTTTTTTTATCTTTTTCAAGAATGAGATATAGTAATTTGAAGCTAAGTCAAATTCCATTTTTTGCATATATAAATCACCTGTCATTATTGGAAATATTGCAGAAAAAGAGCTTTCCTTGTAATCTTCTGAAGACTGAACACATAAATCAATTGCCTGATCAAGCTCTCCTGCATCTCTTAGTAGCCGTACAATTCTTTGAATTTTTTCAAAAGCTATTTTGGTATCCATAATTCAGCAACACAAAAAGAATGCTTGTCAATAAAGATGACTTCTTTCCCAGACTCCCGAAGCCTCGCAACTCCGGAAGTCCTTGGAACCCCAATTATCGTTTATCCCTGAGCACCTTCGCAGCATCCGCCGCGAAATAGGTCAGTATCATATCCGCACCGGCCCGCTTGATCGCCATCAGCGTTTCCATCATCACTTTTTCACCGTCTATCCATCCTTTTTCCTCGGCAGCCTTTATCATGGCATATTCGCCGCTGACATTATACGCGGCCACCGGCAGATCAATCTCCTGGCGGACCCGGCAGATAATGTCGAGATAGGGAAGGGCAGGCTTTATCATTATTATGTCCGCACCCTCCTCAACATCCATGCTCACTTCCCGAATGGCTTCCTGAGCATTTGCCGGGTCCATCTGATAGGTCCTGCGATCTCCGAACTGGGGGGCTGAATGTGCGGCCTGCCGGAACGGGCCGTAATACGCAGAACAATATTTGGCCGAGTATGACATGATCGGGATATGGCTGAAACTGTTCTCATCCAGAACATTGCGGATTTCAGCCACGCGGCCGTCCATCATGTCGGACGGGGCCACCATGCCCGCGCCTGCTTTTGCATGGGAAAGGGCGGCCCGGGCAAGCAGATCAAGAGAGGCGTCATTATCAATAATCTGGCCTTCCACAATGCCGCAGTGACCGTGATCAGTATATTGGCATAAGCAGACATCAGTGATGACAAGCAGCTCAGGGAGTTTGTTTTTCAGCTCTTTTGCCGCCTTCTGGACAATGCCGTCTTTTGAGTATGCCCGGGTGGCAAGTGCGTCTTTCTTATCTGGAATCCCGAACAGCATCACCGCTGGAATACCAAGTTTGTATGCCTCTTTTGCCGTTTTCACCAGATTGTCAACTGACAACTGGTAATGCCCGGGCATGGACAGAATAGGGTTTTTCACATTCCTGCCGCCAATGGCAAACAGCGGGAGGATGAAATCATCAACAGAAAGTGTTGTTTCCCGTATCATGCGGCGAAAAGCGTCATTTTGCCGCAGACGTCTGGGTCTGTAGTCTGGAAATATCATTTTTTCTCCTTAAAAGTAGTGTTCTCCCTTCGGCAAGCTCAGGGGCCGCCTTCGGCAAGCTCAGG
>JAOZLU010000840.1 GCA_029934695.1 Desulfobacterales bacterium
TCATAAGGTGGCAGAATAAGCGTAATCATTGTTCCGATATCTGGCTTGGAACTAATAGAAATATTCCCTCCGATATCTTCGATTTTCTTCCGGACAATATCCATGCCAATGCCCCGGCCCGATATGTCAGTAACTTTGTCACAGGTGGATATGCCCGGGTTAAACACCATGTCCCACTTTTCTGCCTCACTGAGATGTGCCGCGTCTTCCAAGGTGATAATGCTTTTTCGGATACAAATCTCTGTGAGTTTTTCCGTGTCAATGCCTTTACCGTCATCTGAAATTCTGACTGTCCGGATATCATCCTGATTTCGGAACTCAAAAAAGACCTGTCCGATTCCCTTTCCCAGTTCCTCGCGTATTTCCGGCGGTTCTATGCCATGATCCGCGGCATTTCTGACAAGGTGTATCAGGGCATCATCAATATCAGAAAATATATCAGACGGATAAAAAGCGTGTTCGGGTTTTGCTGAAAATGAGATATTTTTTCTGGTCCTCCGGGCCACCCTGCTGACAATCTTCTGATATTTCCTGGTAATGGTTTCAATGGGCACCCAGGACAGCATGATACTTATATCTATGAGATGCTGTATTTCCGGGGACAGCGATGTTCTGTCAATGGCGGCGCATGTCTCGACGATGTTTTCGACATGCGACTTTGGAATACGCATCCCCGCATCCTCGTCCCGGCCAAATATCAGTTTTATTTTCTGCTGAATACTGTCAATATCTTCATTCATGCAGTCCATATAACTCATCATCTGCTCCAAAATATCATCTCTTCGGGTTTTGACAGGTATTCGCAGCTTTTCAAGCATGTTCTCGGCCTGGTGGGTATGTTCCGAAAGCAATTCAAAGCCATAAGATCCGCTGTTGCCCTTGATGGTATGGAGATCCCTGTATAAGATATTGATATTATTGTCAGAAATCACATACTCAGGCCCGTCAGGATATTCTGCCCGATGCCTGCGCACACCTGACAGATATTCTTCTGCCAGGTGCCGTGCCCTTTTCATGCGTTCAGAAGTATCTTCCATAAATTCAGAAATTTCTGTGGTCGGTGTATTGACAAGGCCGAGGATGACCTGCATCTCATGTTCATGTTTCCGGCGCTGTTCCTCCATCTGAAGCTCTTTTATCCGTTTTTCTGTTTCATCCCTTGCAAGAATCATAATCTTGGAAAGTTCGCCATCCTTATCGTGGATCTTCTGGTATTCAATTGAAATATAGTCTGGGATATCATCGGAACTGACGATCTCCAGTTCCCGCACCGGTGCAAGGCGGGTGAGTTTTGTCCATCGGTGCTTACTGTGTTTTTTGCGAATCAGGTTTATCCACAGATGAAAAGCCTTTTCCTGTTTCGCATCCATCCGGAAAATCTGATTCAGCGGGCTTGAGGCCACATCTTTCACCTTCAGGACATCATTGGCGCGCGCTGAATATTCCTCATTCACCGAGCCATCCAAATTTATCGTAAAGAGGCCCTGGTCAATGTTATTAAGAATATCATTCACCTGCTGCATTTTTTCATCAACCAGCTCCTGAAGATGATCTGTGTATTGTTTTATTGTTGTACGCATGGCTTCAAAATGCTCGGCCAGATTGCCGATTTCATCGTTGCTTTCCGAATATATTTCAATATTGTAATTTCCCCGGGAGATCGTATTCGCAGATTCAACCAGTGACTGTACAGGCCGGGTGATGGCGGCTGCCAGGTGTCTGACAATCAGATAAGTGACACCAAGAGAGAGGACACCTAAGAGGAGCAATATTGCAACGGCCTGGTTCCGGGTCCGTATCCCGTTCTGATATGCCTCATGCAGGGCCTCGTGCATTGACCGGGTGTTGAATCCGTAGCGGATCGTGCCCATAACTTCATCGTAAACCTGCACCGGGGCTGCAAATTCAATCAGTTCCTGATCACCATAAGTGATGGTCTGATAGCTCAGGGACTCAAGAGAACCGGCCCATTTTGAGACCGGATCCGTCAGCGGGTCAGTGCCTCTGACAGTGCCGGACGGGTTTTCCGATGATGCGTTCACCCAGGCCATACGGCTGTCGTCCATATATATTCCGTATTCGATGTCGGAATCATCTTTCACAGTGGAGGAGACAAGGGCCTGAATGGCAGTGAATGCGTTATCTTCGGCCATCCCTCGCATGGCAATGCTGTTGTTGTTTGCCAGTGTATTCCCCTTGGCAATGAGAGAATGGCGGATGTTGCGCTCAGATTCTTTTACGTTTCTGTTCACACTCTGAATATTCATAAAAGTAATCACCGACAGCACCACGATAAAAATCGCCGATATAATCAGCATGGTATTGGAAATCAGCTTTGTCTTTATTGATACAAATTTTTCATTCATCATGTTCAATCTCCCAAATCTTAAATTCCAAATTCCAAATCCCAAATTCCAAATCCCAAATCCCAAATAAATTCCAAATCCCAAAT
>JAOZLU010000233.1 GCA_029934695.1 Desulfobacterales bacterium
TGCAAAAATGAAGCGAAGCGTAATTTTTGCATCCCTGGAAATGATCCTCATTCATTATCCCAAAAAACAAAAAAAAGGAGTGCAAAAATGAAGCGAAGCGTAATTTTTGCATCCCTGGAAATGATCCTCATTCATCAGCAATGAAAACAACAACTCATCATTCAAAGCATCATTTAACGCCGTCCCCTCTGACAGAGACATTGCAAAATCTCATCGCACCCGGGCGACGCGTACGCCTGTCCCCGTTCATTGAGTCGGCCCAGTTCCAAGTGCTGTTCAATCAGCGGCCTGACCCCAGTCAACGGCATCATGATGCCCAAAAAATCCTGAAGGCCCATACTCAGGACATCAGGAAACTTGCCCAGACCTGGCTTGAGTTTTTAAAAGGGGGGAGGTTGTTTCAGCCGGGGATTTATCAGCAGAATTTTCTCCGCGCCTATCTTGCATACTATCTGACCGTAAATGTCTGCAAAATCCAACTCGTCCTGCTTGAACTTGTCAGACAGGAAAGGCTGTCAGGCTCTCTGATTGTCGAGGATATCGGAGTCGGGGCCGGGACTACGGCCGTGGCAGTTCTGGATTTTCTGCTCGCGTATGCATACGTCTGTGATTTGTACGACGCGGAATTTCCGATCCAATCCTTACAGCTTGCAGGTTCGGACACCAACCCCGATTGCCTGAGATTTGCTCAGAAAACCGTGCAGGCTTATGCATACGCCCTGACAGAACGGATATCCCTTTGCTCAGAAGAATCGCCTATTTCCGACATTCCAAAAAAAATAAAAGAATGGGCAGGCCAGTCCCAGTGGCGAGAATGTGATCTGAACCACTATTCACCTCCGATATCTGCGGACGCGCCCACGCTTCTCTTTGCATCAAATATCTTAAACGAGCTGGATCAGCAGGGAAAGCGAAATTTGGCAGATACCATCAGCCACCTTGCCGCAGGCAGTATTGCGATCATCATTGAACCTGGAGAAAAAAAACACACAACGAATTTAAACCAATGGCGTAAAGAACTTCTCCTGAGAAATCATGCCCTGATTCCCATTGCCCCCTGCGGAGAAGAATACCCGCCTCACTCCCTGCAATGCGGGACCTGCTGGAATGCACGACGGGAGTCTTTGCATCAGCCCCTGCTTTATAAACATTTTCGCAAAGCCGCAGATGCAGAATCACCGGATCCCCGCGCATTCAACGAGTTTGAAAACCGTCTGCTGTCCTGGAGTTATGTATGTCTTCTGCATTCCTCACAAAAACATACCTCATATCCTCTGACGCGGAAAGAAAGTCAATATTCAAAAAGGATCCGGCGGTATATTGGTTCATATCAAAGCAATTTGCCTGTGGTGTATGATCCGGATGATGTTGAAGAAAAAAAACCGTATGCTGAATTTATCAAACTGTGCCCGGGGCATCCTGATGTGCGGGAGCTTTTCATAAAACAAACACCAGGGGTTCAGATTCCGTCTTTGATTCATGGGGAACAGATATGTATCGAAAACATAATAGCCCGATGGGACAGTAAAGAAAGGAGCATCGGGGAATATCTTCCCACGAAAGAAACCCAGGTCACACCCATTCGCAGGCGTTTTCAGAACCGGGAGATGTTTCTTCCAGCGTATTGCAGACGGATTCAGCAGGCTGTTGACGACATTGCCTATCGGCTTTTCGGGTTCCAGGCGATGCATCCTTTTCAGCATCGCATTTTGGCATCTGTGCTGGCAGGCCGCAGCATTCTCGGCATAGCAGCCACAGGCGGCGGCAAAAGCGAGTGTTTTATCCTGCCTGCAATGCTCCTGCCCGGGATTACCATTGTTGTCTCTCCCCTCAAATCGCTGATGCAGGATCAGTACGAGCAGCGAATCTGCCGACGGTACGGTCTGAATCATCTGACGAGCTTTATCAACGGCGATATTTCGTTCAGGCAAAGGCAGGCCCGTCTCAGGCATCTGGAACTGGGTGATTACAAACTGATATATTTTACGCCGGAACAACTGGAGCAGAGTCATGTTCTGGATACCCTGAAACGCGCCAATGAGAATATTGGCATCCGTTATCTGGCGTTGGACGAAGCTCACTGTATCAGCCAGTGGGGACACGATTTCCGTTCCAGTTATCTGAATCTGGTCCGCAGACTCCGCGGCCATGGAATTTATCCTGTCCGCATTGCCCTGACCGCGACAGCCAGTCCTGACGTGCGGCAGGATCTCTGTGAGGAGCTTGAACTTGATCCTGCGTCCCTTGAAGAAGGCGGAGATGTCTATATCTATTCGTCAAACCGGCCGGAACTGAATCTCATTGTCCGGGTGCTTCAGGACACAGGGGAAAAGAGCGATGCTATTCTTGATGATCTCAGATATCTTTTAAAGAGAAACGAGGAGAGCGTGAATCCGGGGGCTGCCATTGTGTTCATGCCGCTCACGGGCGGCAATCCTGAACATACATATTTTTATCTTCCGCATCAAAGCGGAGAAAATTCTCTGCGGGGCCGGATGAGTTCAGGTGTGACACCTTTTGCTTCCTATATTGAATGCATATTGGAAAAACGGATATCCATCTATCACAGCAGAATGGACTATGACAATAACGCGGCCGCTGAGAAAAATAACAGGGACAGCTCGCTGCCTCTGGGTGATTTAAGGCGCAGAAAACGACGGAGCGAGCAGGATGACTTTATCTCCGGCAAACGTGAAATCATGGCCGCGACCAAAGGCTTTGGCATGGGCATTGACAAGGACAATGTCCGCCTTGTCATTCACCGCACTCCGCCGGCGAATCTGGAGGCTTATGTTCAGGAGGCGGGCCGGGCCGGACGGGATGGCGAACAGGCTGATACAATCCTCTACTACAGCCCGGACAGGCCGGGGAAAATTGACGGACAGTCCATCCGCTCGGATCGTGATATTCAGGAGTCTTTTCTCAATAAAAAATATATTCGCGGTCAGGATGTCCTCATCATGCGGGATTTTTTGCATCTGATAAAAAAACAGCGGAGGATCGGGCCATATCTGTACTTTACCAATGACGAGGCCATTGATTTTTTTAATCATATCAGGCAAGATCACACGCCGTATCAATGGCCGGAGATTCGGCCCCGCACGCACGGGGGATGGGAATCCGGCGAGCATGAAGCCATTCTTGATCTTGGATATGTCTATGAGGAGAAAACCCGGTACATTGGCCGGATTCTCTCTGTTTTGCACCGTATTCGCCCCAAGTTTCCGGGCCGGAAAAAGCCGCTGGCTTTTATAGAGAAGGTTCAGGAAACTGGGGCATGTCTTATCAGACCGGAGGTTAAGGATGCCGAGGCGATCCTTGATTCAAATTATTATTTTGGGCATCTCCTGCGGAACAGGAAGCTGACACCTGAAGGATTTCAGGCGTGGATTCAGAGATGTGCGAATACAGACCTGTTCGATTTTGCGAAGTATCTGAAGCTTTCCCCGGGTGAGACAGTCTCTCTGCTGCGGGATATCAGAAATGCCGACCTCTTGGATTTTCGTTTTATTGCCGCGCCGAGATACGGCCCTGCCGCGAGAAAAAATACATTGTACGCGTGGAGAAATTACGCAGGTGCAAGAAAACGGGCCAATAAAAAAGAGGCGGACGAGCGGAGAAAAAAGAGACATGACGATAAGCTGACAGTTGATCACTGGTTCAGTTGGAAAGAGATGACCCTTTCAAAAGGATGGGAAGTCCTTCCCGGTCCCGCGTTTGAACTGGATGAGGAATTTGACCAATATCTCAATTCGTTTATCGAAGCTCATGATCAGAGGATGCAAAATGACTGGGATGCGTATCGCCGCCTTCTCACAGATTATATCGGTGCGGATGAACAGGGAAAACTGCGTCCCGAGGGTGAGCGCAACTGCCTGCGCTCGGTAATGCTGGGCTATCTTGAAACGTATGAAGTGATCACGGGCGATAATTGCCTCAGCTGCAGCCGATGTGTTCCTCATGGAGAATTTGAACGGGACATGGAGAAACGCAGAAATGTGGTCGTATCCCTTGGCGCTTTTATCAAAGAAATGCTTGATACGCTCAAGAGCCGCTATGCAAAAAGCCTGCCGTCTTCCGAGATAATCGGAAAATTCTGGCATATTGCTGAAACCGAGCAGAATGCGGGTCGTTCTCTCTTTTCCTATCTGGAAGGATGGACTGGCCGGCTGCTGGCAGATATTCCGGGACATCGGGCCTCGCTTTGGTTGCGGATTACCGGAATGACCCGGGGCTTTATGTATATGCGGCCTTCTGAGCTTACGGATAATTTCCGCCAACTGATTAAAAATTGTTCTCACGCGGACTCAGAACAAATCATGCCGACGCTCAGAACCGCTCATCTGCTTTTGCCGAATCATCCTGAAATCTGTCTGATTCAGGCGGCTCTCTCGCGTCGTCTTGAACTGTATGAGGAGGAAAAGGAGATATGGCAGCGACTCCGCAAGTATCCTGCCGGATGGATGTCGAATTCGGTTTTGTCCATCCTCCGACAAACGCGGCTGCCCCTTGCCGAGAATTTTCCTGAACTGGCCGCGTGGTGGCTCACAGAAGCCGCAACATCTCCAGATCATTATCAGGATGATCAGGAAAACTTGGGCGTTCTGGCATTCGGATTAATGAAGACCCCTCGGTTCAAACACGTCGCCCACGAGACATGGCTGAAACTTTGCACGATTTGGCCGGGCGAGATCGCACCGCATCTTCAGAGGTGTCTGGCTTCAGTTCCGCCGGAGATCAGGATGGCCGAAGACTGCCTGGAACTGCTGCTTCAGGAGGAAAATGATGCAAAACTGTGTCAGGCTGCGAAGTCCTGGCCTTCTGGCCGGTCATTCCGCATTGACCGGGTTCTGGAATTGTCGAATCTGCTGGACTGCCTGACAATGAATTCAGATATCGCCAGTGCGCGTAAATTAGGGAAATCTCATTTTTCAGCAATATTCACCAGTTTTGATCCTGAGAATAATACGGATCATGCAGATATGGCCGCGTCACTGATCGCTCATCTGAGGCAGCATGTTCGCTCGGCTGATTGGCAGGCAGAATATTATGTCCGGGTGCTTCGCCATGCCCGGCGGTTTGAGGAAATGAATCAGATTCTGTCAGAGCATCCTGAACTGCCAGGAGATAACCCGGCAGGTTTCTTTGCCAGACAGTTTTCACGTTTGGGCGCAAAGATCAGGCCAGATGCCTCTGAAAAGGAATCTTTCGGTGTTTCGCATTCGGGAAACGCAAGAACCGCGCCAATCACTGAATCTGAGTATCAGCGGTTAATCAGAAACAGAGTGGGCAGATGGGCGTTTTTTATTCGCATGAACAGGGGAGGCATAAGGGATTTTTTTCAACGATTGCCTCTTGCAAGATGAGCAGCACTTATGTTATTCTTTAACAGCTTTCCGCACTTCAGGCAAAACTACCGCCTGAGCAGCAATTACATGTTTGCCGTTATGAGTTACTGATGGAGAACCATACAGATTATACCCTTCCTGATTATAACGGTTTTAGGGGAGGCTGCAATTTCGGAGCGGTATCTCACACAAAGGCACAAAGGACACAGAGAAAAAGTGGACGCATTTATGCCCGGCTTCCGGACCGGAAAGCCCGGAACGGACAGAACTGCCGGTATCCGGCTCAGTAATTTCAGCAGGTTGTACCCTCCCCTGAATCCGTTATAATCAGTACCCTCTGATTATAACGCTTCTCGGGGAGGCCTGAAATCAGCCCTGCATAGCACCTTTTTAACCACAAAGGACACAAAGGGGCCACAAAGGGCCACAAAGCTTAAATCCGGGGCACAAAGGGCAGAGAAGGTGAGATCATTGGTGAATCAGGAAAAGGCAATGTTTCTCCACCATGCACCTGCCAGGAAACGAAACTTTGGAAGGCATCACATTATTTTTCTGAAAAAGACTTGCCTTCACAGAAAAAATTTCATATAATAATTCAAATAATTTATTTGAGTTTTCTTCAGTATAAAAATTGTCCTGTGTCAGGCACCAAGCTTTTTAACAACTTGGTTTCCTTAATAATTTGGAATTTCATAGTCGGGGCATCCTTAACATGGAATGTGAACTGACAAATGTAAGGATGCCCGATTTTCGGATTAAAATAAGGAGATATTTATGATCAGTCCTGATTTTTTTGAAAAAAGCATAAGACGACTGACGACTGGCAGCCGACCAAAATTAAGGAGAAAAAATATCAATGAGCGAGCAGAACAGAATCACTATAAACGGAAATGAATTTTCTTTTGAAGCCGGGGAAACGATCCTTGAGGTGGCGCGTCGGAATCATATTGACATTCCGACACTCTGCCATCTCAGAGGCACTGTATCCAACGGGGAATGCAAAATATGCGTGGTTGAAATTGAAGGGGAAGACTCACTTACGGCGTCATGTTCATCCCCTGCCACAGACAGCATGGTTGTCCGCACTGAATCACCGGAGGTCATTGCCGCCCGGCGCACAACCATCCGGCAGATGCTCTCTTCAGGGAATCACAACTGTGCAGTCCGGGGATCCGATGACAGAGACTGGACACAGTTCCAACTGAATGTTCAGAAAGAGGATGACAGTTCCGAACTGTGTCCGGTCTGGGGGGATTGCAGACTTCAGGATATTGCCTACCGATACCAGGTGTCAGGGGAAGGCTTCTCAAAAACCGACATCCCATATCATACAGAAAGAGTAAATCCTTTCATTGTCAGGGATTTTTCCAGATGCATCCTTTGCGGCCGATGTGTTCAGGCATGCAATGAAATCCAGGTGAACAAGGCCATTGCTTTTGGAAACAGAGAGACAGCCACCAAAATCATTGCAGCAGGGGACAGACCGCTCAAAGATTCAGACTGCGTCTTTTGCGGAGAGTGTGTGCAGGTCTGTCCGGTGGGCGCGCTGGTGGAAAAGGATGTGCGCTACAGGGTAAGACCCTGGGAAACAGAAAAGGTCCGCACGACGTGCAGCTATTGCGGTGTGGGGTGTCAGCTGGACCTTCATGTCAAAGATGGCAAAGTGGTGAAAGTCAGCGGAACTGAGGATGTTGCACCCAATTACGGGAGTCTTTGTGTCAAGGGACGCTTCGGATTTAATTTCATCAGTTCCCCTGAACGCCTGACCACGCCTCTGATCAGGGAAAACGGTGAATTCCGGGAAGCCTCCTGGGATGAGGCCCTTGATCTTGTGGCGAAAAGATTCGGTGAGATAAAGGAAAAACACGGTTCCGACACCATGGGGCTGCTGACTTCGGCCAGGGTGACAAATGAGGAAAATTATGTTGCCCAGAAATTTACCCGTGCGGTGCTGAAAACAAATAATGTGGATCATTGCGCCCGTCTCTGACATTCCTCAACAGTGGCCGGTCTGGCCGCAGCATTCGGAAGCGGAGCAATGACAAACACCATCGCTGATGTTGAAAAGGCAGATGTCATCCTTGTAACAGGTTCAAATACCACGGAAAACCATCCGGTTCTGTCCGCTTTTGTGAAAAGAGCGGTGGAATTCAAAAATGCCAGGCTGATTGTGGTGGATCCGCGGCGCATCAAGCTTGCAGGATTTGCCCATCAGTGGCTGAGGCCCAACCTTGGCACGGATGTCGCGTGGATCAACGGCATGATGCATGTCATCATCAAGGAGGATATTTATGACAGGACCTTTGTGGGAACCCGGACCGAGGGGTTTGAAGAACTGAAAAAGGTGGTTGAAAAATTCACCCCTGAATATACAGAGGAAATCACCGGAATTCCCGCACAGCAGATTATTGACGCAGCCCGGATGTACGCGGGCGCAAAAGCAGGCAGCATTCTTTATTGCATGGGAATCACCCAGCACACCACCGGGACTGACAATGTAAAGTCCCTGGCAAACCTTGCCATGGTCTGCGGCAACCTGGGAATTGAAGGCGGGGGCGTGAATCCCCTGAGAGGGCAGAACAATGTTCAGGGCGCGTGCGATTTGGGCGGGCTTCCCAATGTCTTTAGCGGATATCAGCCTGTGAACAGCATAGATGCTATAAAGAAAATGGAAGAGGCATGGGGTGTCTCCGGTCTTTCCGACAAGGTCGGGCTCAAGGTCACGGAAATGCTGCCCAAGGCATACAACGGTGAGTTCAAGGCCCTTTATATTATCGGTGAGAATCCGCTGGTTTCCGACCCGGACCTGAACCATGCGGAAAAGTGCATCAGCAATCTGGATTTTCTGGTGGTGCAGGATATTTTTATGACGGAAACAGCAAAAATTGCAGATGTGGTGCTTCCGTCCGCGTGTTTTGCTGAGAAGGAGGGGACGTTCTCAAATACAGAGCGGCGAGTTCAGCGCGTCAGAAAGGCGGTTGAGCCTCCCGGGCAGGCCTGGGATGACTGGAAAATCACCTGTGAGATTGCAACCCGTATGGGATATCCCATGTCTTATGAAAACCCCAGTGCCATTTTTGAGGAAATTGCGACGGTCACGCCTTCTTATGCGGGACTCACTTATGACCGTATTGAGGATGAGGGGCTGCACTGGCCCTGTCCGACCGCGGATCATCCGGGTACGCCGATTCTTCACACTGCACAATTTCCCAGAGGCAGGGGGCAATTCCATGCCATTGACTTTATCCCGCCGGCTGAAAAAGCAGATGATGAATATCCGATGTATCTGACAACCGGGCGTGTGATTTACCATTATCACACTGGCACAATGACCCGGAAAACAGACGGCCTGAATGAGCGTTCTTCTGGGAACTTTGTTGAAATAACCCCTGATGACGCTCAGAAACATGATCTGAAAGATGGTGATATGGTGAATGTTGCTTCCCGAAGGGGCGATATTACTGCCGCGGTAAAATTTTCAGACAAAGCTGTGGAGGGGACGGTGTTCATCCCCTTCCACTTTGCCGAATCCGCTGCCAACAAGCTGACCAATGCAGCCCTTGATCCGATTTCAGGTATTCCGGAGTTCAAGGTCTGTGCGGTGAGGCTGTCCAAAGCAGCTTAGTATCCGTGACGGAATGACATTCCTGTTCGTCCCCCTATCTTATCTATGTACAAATAGTAGGGGGACGAATTTATGAATCCTCGTATTTCCAACAAAGTTCCTTTTCATTCAGGAAAGCGTCAGACTGTATAACACCCCCTGATCGGGGTGTTATGCAGACAAAAATAATTATAAAAGAGCAGCCTGTCAATGTTTTTCCCGAATCCGGCAACCGCACTGAAAAATCCGTTTTCTTTCAGAAATCCCCTGAAAAAATACAGAAAGACTTGACAGCACATCCCTGTCTGTGTCAGTCTATATTAATATGGAATGGAAGACTGGAAAATTCCAGTCAGTCACAGGGAATTTATACAGTTGGGTCCGGGTTGAATATGAGGCCGGCATGCAGGCATAATATTTTTCTGGAAGATATACGGAAACTGTATAATTACTGGTTATGTCGCAAAAAAATGCTTGCGTAGAAAGAAAAGTATATCAGAATGTTTGAAAAATCAGGATGAAAGATGAAAATATCGTCCGAACATTACTTCAAGGCATCTCAGGACAGGATTAAAGAGGCAGGGAAACTTCATAATTCCGGTAATTATGTTGGCTCGATATATTTATCGGGTGTTTCCGTGGAATGTATGCTCAGAGCATATGCAGCAAAAAACACGGGTGCTTTTGATTCACGGCATGACCTGA
>JAOZLU010000841.1 GCA_029934695.1 Desulfobacterales bacterium
GTTGCGGTTTCGTTTTTTACTGCGTAAAAAATCGAAATCCTCCACCCACCCTACAGGCTAAAACAACGCCAAACCCAATACTGCAATGTAAATCAAAATATGTTCAATAATTTCGTTTGTGCGTTTATAAGGTGGGTTGCGGTTTCGTTTTTTACTGCGTAAAAAATCGAAATCCTCCACCCACCCTACAAGCTGCTGCCTCCCCGAACTCCGTTTGTTCTCGTCTGCTTTATTTCTCCAGCTTTTTCATAAGGGCAAATTTTTTTCACAAGCTTCAAAAATAGCATCTAAGATTCCAAACACCGTGGGCATCTGTGTCTGAAAACTGTAAAACGGAGACTCAGACACCTCATCCTCCAAGGTCAGTTTATAAAAATCTCCTTCCTGAATGATCCGCCCGGGATGAAGTGTCAGATGCTTTCATTAATTATCAATTTTCAAGCTGTTCCATAACAACATGAATTTCAGTCATGTTTTTGTGTATCCCCAGGCAAAACTGCGGGTGGCTCAGTCTGAAAACTCAACCCTGATTTTCTCAAAGCTTTGATGGTCTTTCTCATTTGGGGATTAAGCCCGTCAAGGATATTTTGCGCTGTAATCTCCCCTATCCCTTTCACCTGGGTCAGCGTACTGATATCTGCGCCAAGGAGTTTGTCAACAGAGTCAAATCCCGCTTCTGTCAGGTTCTCAATGGCCCGGGGCCCGAGTTCTCTGATTCCGAGTGCGGCAAGCACCTCTTGAAGCGGTTTTGTTTTGCTCTGTTCGAGGCTGGTCATAAATGCATTGATTTTTTTCTCTCCAAAGCCTCTCAGACGGTTCATTTCCTCATTGGTAAGGGTGTAAATATCTTCAGGATGCTGAATTCGTTTTTGAGAAATAAGCATCTCAATTGTTTTCGGGCCAAGATATTTGATTCCCATCTTTTTGGAAAAATAAATCAGTCTGCCCCGAATCTGATCAGGACAGTCAAAATTGGGGCAAAAATGATGTTTCCCTTCTCGTTGCAGAGGTGTTTTACACGCTGGACAGTGTATCGGCATTTGCCATGTCTCATTGCCTGCCATGTTCTTTTCAAGGACATGCTCCACCGCGGGAATGACTTTACCTCTTCTCGACACCTTCACTGTATCTCCAATCGCCAGTTCCAGCATATTAATATAGTCCTGGTTGTGAAGGGTTGCCCTTGCTATGCTTGCGCTTCCGATTCTGACGGGATGAAGTTTTGCCACAGGCGTAACCCGGCCATGCCGGCCGATCTGCACATCTATGTCCTGAACAACGGTTTCATTTTCAGGGGACCTGAATTTGTATGCAATGGCCCATTTGGGAAAGCGTTCTGTATGACCAAGAACCTTTCGGATATTCCTTTGGTTGACTTTGACCACAGCGCCGTCAATTTCATAATCAAGAACCTCGGTCCGAGAGCCGATTTCTTCGATATATGCTTTAAGCTTATGGATATTCCTGAATGTCCGGTTGTTGGGATTAGTCTTAAACCCCAGTTTGTTTAACCATGCGAGTGCATCCGCATGATTTGCGAGATCATCCATATCGTCGGATACAGCTTCAAACACAAATATATCCAGGGGGATTTCTGCTGCCTCAGAACTGTGTTTCCTTCTCAGTGCGCCGGCAGCAAGATTTCTCGGACTGTCATAATTAAGACCTTTTTTATTGGTGAGCTTGGCAAAATCTGATTTCCTGACAAACACCTCGCCCCGTACTGTTACAGAAACCGGCTGCTTCAATTTGAGCGGAATGGTTCTGACGGTGCGGGCATTGTCTGTAATATCATAGCCTTTCTGGCCATTGCCGCGGGTTGACGCTCTGACCAGCATTCCCTTGTGATATGTCAGTTCAATGGCTGCGCCGTCAATTTTTTCCTCAGCGACAAAAGAAAGTTTTTCGCCTGCTTTCTCTTCTGTTCTCTCTGTCCATGCGACAAGTTCTTCGAGAGAATAGCATTTCTCCAGACTCAGCATGGGGACAGCATGAGGCACTTGGAGAAACGTGTTGTCCAGTTCTGATCCGACCCGCTTTGTGGGACTGTCAGGCAGTGCAAGGTCGGGAAATTCTTTTTCAAGTCTGACAAGTTCGTCAAAAAGTTGGTCGTATTCCTGATCGGAGATTTCGGGCTTTCCAAGCACATAGTACAAATAATCGTGCCGGGTGATCTCCGCGCTTAATGCCTGTATTCTTTTTTGGGCGGATTCCTGATCCATGGCCGGGGCTGCCGAGAAAAAGAACAGGAGGGAAATAATCAATATTGACAACAGTTTCATGGCGTATTTCATGTCAGGCTCCTTTATATATAAAGAATCTCAAAGAAAAATCTGGGATCAATCCCCGGGCTGAAAGCGAAACCAGGGGATAAATCCCATATGCATCAAACCCCGTCCGGCAGATTAGTCCGGCAGATTAGTCCGGCAGATTAGTCCGGCAGATCATGT
>JAOZLU010000234.1:0-6091 GCA_029934695.1 Desulfobacterales bacterium
CAATCCCCCGCGAGCATAAGATAAACCGCAGTGAATGGCGGGGGATTTGGCAATCCCCCGCGAGCTTTTTTGGGAGTTGTCAATCGTTCGACTGAGCTCACGCCGAAGCTCTGCGAGCTTTTTGATGGCACTCCGGATCAGGCTATGTCAGGATTGTTATGACTTTGTCGAATTCCTGTTCGAGTTTTTCAAACAGCGGTCTGATTTGGTCTGATTTTTCATCCCCTTCATTGGCAACATCTTCCAGTTGTCCAGCAAGATTATGGCAGGATTTCGCACTCATATTCCCGCACATCCCTTTAAGGGAATGAGCATGAAAACGGATTTCCCCCATATTGTTGGTGCTGATCGCCTGTCTGAGATTTTCCGTGACTTTCGTCGCCTCTCTGACAAACAGATTGGAGAGGCTGTCAAAAAGGGCCTCATCCCCACCGAGGCGGTGCAGGACATCTTCTTTGTCCAGAACGGGTTGCTTCTCGCTTTCCGCTTTCTCAGAGACAGCAGCAACACTGGAAACATGCCTTTCGATAATGGCCCCCAGTTCGCAGAAATCCACCGGCTTGGCAACAAAATCATTCATTCCCGCAGCCTCGCATTTTTCTCTGAATTCGTTCAGGGCATGTGCAGTCATGGCGATAACAGGGATATCGCTGTTTTCCGGGCCTGCCTCACCGCCGCGTATCCGCTGTGTTGCTTCCAGACCGTCCATTTCCGGCATTTCCACATCCATCAGCACAAGATCAAACGAGTCGGTGGAAAGAACCGCCAGAGCCTCTTTTCCGTCAACAGCTGTGACCAGGGTGTGGCCCATCCGTGTCAGAAAACCGGAGGCAACTTTGGCGTTCACCAAATTGTCCTCAGCCAGGAGGATTTTCAGAGGCTGTGCGGAACTGTCCGATATTATATGTCTCTCACCCTGATGTTCGGCTCGGACATTATTTTTGTCTCCGGGTCGGAAAACGGCCGTGAAGGAAAACATGCTCCCCATGCCAGCCTCGCTTTCCACCCGGATACTGCCTCCCATGAGTTCCGTCAGTTGCCGACAGATGGAAAGCCCCAGACCTGTGCCGCCGTATTTTCGTGTTGTGGAGTGAGCAGCCTGAGTAAAGCTCTCAAAAATCATTTCCTGCCTCTCTTTGGGAATGCCGATTCCGGTGTCGCTGACCGAAAAGATAAGGGTGGGATCTGAAGCCGGAGAATTGAGACTGGAATCTGGAAATCCGGCCCCGGATTTCAGATGCTCGACTTTTAACGTGATGCCTCCTGTCTCCGTGAACTTCACGGCATTGCCCATCAGATTGATCAGCATCTGACGGAGCTTCAGCGGATCGCCTCTGATGTATTGCGGCACATCAGCCCGGTCCAGATTCAGAAAGAGACCTTTTTTGTCTGTCTGCACCTTAAAAATGCGAATAACCGACCCTAAAAGGCGGTCCAGATCAAAATCAGCATCCTCAAGCGTTATCTTTCCGGCTTCTATTTTGGAAAAATCAAGGATATCATTGATGATATCCAGCAGATTATATGCGGAGTCTTTGACGATATGAAGATTTTCTCTCTGTGCCGGAGTGAGATCAGTATGCAGGGTGAGATCTGTCATGCCGATGACAGCGTTCATGGGAGTCCTTATTTCGTGACTCATACTTGCCAGAAAAGCGCTTTTGGCTTTGTTGGCGTTTTCCGCATCTTCCCTGGCTTGTTGCGTCTCATCAAAGAGGCGGCGCAGTTTCTCCTCAGCCTCTTTCTGCTCATTGATATCTCGGGCAACATGCACACTGCCGATCAGTTGCCCGTCTGCAGCAAAGATGGGGGAGACGGTGATGATGAAGTGGCCGCCGAGACGTTCCTCATAAATTTCGCCCGCATGCTCCCGGCCGTCTTTCAGCAACCGTGAATGCGGACAGAACGAGTGAGGATGATTCGTCCCGTGAACATGGGTATAGCATATCTGGCCGATGCATGTTTCCGGCAGAAGGCCCAGTCGGTCCGCCATGGGTTTGTTGACTCGCATGATTCTGTGGTTTTTATCCAAAATTGTGATAAGATCCGGCACAGCATCGAATGTCCGTTCCCATTCTTCCTTTGCTTTATACAGATTCTCCTGTGTCTGTATCTGCTCGGAAATTTTCTCCTCAAGTCTTTTTTGCGTGTTCCGCAGAGCCAGATGCGTTTTCACCCGGGCCAGCACCTCTGCCTCCTCAAACGGTTTGGTGACATAATCCACCCCTCCGACCTCAAAGCCCCTGAGTTTGTCTTTCACATCGGTCAGGGCCGTCATAAAGATGACAGGGATATCTTTTGTCCTGTCATCGGATTTGAGGCGGCGGCATGTCTCAAAACCGTCCATTTCCGGCATCATGATATCCAGCAGAATCAGGTCGGGCTTGGAAAATTCCGCCCGTCGGATGCCCATTGCGCCGTTGCGGGCGATGATGGTTTTGAAACCGTGCGATTTCAGAGTGCTGATCAGCACCCTGATATTCGTCTTGTTGTCATCAACAATCAGAACCGTATTTCTTTTGTCATTCATCTGTTTTCCTGTTTTCCTCTTTTCCCCGCGATCTGTTATATTTCTCACAGCCAGATATGACACCGGATTTCAGGATTGAACGGATATGCAAAAATCCGTTTCATCCTCCGATCCGCTGTCATATTGCGCGTCTGTGTGAGACTGTATGAAAGTTATGGCTGTGCAATTATGAGGCACTTTTCATAAATCGCTCAAGCAGTTCCAGAATCAGCTCATCCTCAAGCTCTCCGGCATAGCTGCACACTTTATGGACAAAGGGAGCATATCCGGCATCCGTCTCCTCCAACTGTCGGACCTTCTCCCGCACATGATCCAGGTCGCCGAACATGGTGAGTTCATACAGCACCTCAAGCTCCTCGGTTGGCGGCGGAATGATCTCACCCTTCGACAGGCTCAGGGAACTCTTCGACAGGCTCAGGGAACCTTCTGACACGGCCGGAGGCTGAGTGATTTTGGGGACGACTTCCGTTTCCTCGTAAATCCATTCGAGCTCCATGTATTTTTCCATCATGGCGAGGAGCCTGTCGGGTTCCACCGGTTTGATGTCAAAGCCGAGCGGCTCCAGCAGGTCACGCAGCACCAGACAGTTTTCCTCAATGTCATCCGCAATGAGAACTTTCCGGCGTTCTCCCTCATAGGCAACCACCTGCCGGGCATCCGGAGTATGTCGCCCGGTGACTGCCTCCTTCAACACGGGCATGGCAATCTCAAACCAAAAGACCGAGCCTCTGCCCGGCTCGCTCTCCGCTTGAATCTCCCCGCCCATGAGATTAACCAGTTGGCGGGTGATTGCCAAGCCCAGACCCGTGCCCTCGGCGCGCCTTTTCTCATCGCCTGCCTGCTCAAAGGGCCTGAATATTTTGGTAAGCTCATCGGGGGTCATGCCGACACCGGTGTCCTGAATCTCAAACCTGAGAGAAACCCGGTTTTTGTCAGAACCCCGGTTGGCGATTCGCAATGTGACACTTCCCTCATCTGTGAATTTGACTGCATTGCCCAGCAGATTGAGCAGCACCTGGCGCAGACGTTTCTCATCGGCTTCGATGACGGCAGGCAGATCATCGGGGGTGTCAGAGACAAACTCAATATCCTTCTGCTGTGCGGCCATCCGCATGATGCCGGTCACGCCGTCCAGAAAACCGGGCAGACCGACCGGCGCGGGATAAAGTTCCACTTTCCCGGCCTCGACTTTTGCCAGATCCAGAATGTCATTGATGAGAGTGAGCAGATGGTGCCCGCTTTTGTATATGACATTCAGGCCGTCCGTCTGGGCGGCGGTCAGACTCCTGCCCCGTCTGAGAATCTGGGCATAGCCCAGGATGCCGTTGAGCGGGGTGCGGAGTTCGTGGCTCATATTCGCCAGGAAGGCACTTTTTGTCCGGTTGGCGGCCTCAGCTGCTTCTTTGGCGTGTCTCAGTTTCTCCCGGGCTATTTTGCGCTGGGTAATATCCCGGAATATTTCAAGTTTTGAAATGCTGCCGTCGGAATTTTTCAGCGGAGCAGAAATAAGGTCATACGTTTTCCCGTTCTTAGCAACATGAAATTCCCAACGGACGGTTTTTCCGGCAAACACCTCCTGAATTTTGCACCAGGGGCAAACCATTGTCCTCTCATGAAAATATGCATAACATTTCATGCACTCATAAGAACCAAAATCCTTTTGAAGCACCGGATTGACATATTGGATGTCATAAAGGCGATCCACAATATAGACACCATCATCCATTGTTCCCAAAATATTTTTGAAATTGTCGCGCTCAATTTGCAGTGCCTCCTCAACCTGTCTGACATCCGTGACATCCACAATCAGGCCGTTGAAGTGTGTGAATGTTCCATCCGAGGCAATAACAGGCGAAGATATGGCGCGAATCCACCGCCATTCCTGTTTCCCTGTGTGATGGGTCCGAAAGGTTTCGTCAAACTCCTCACCGGTTGTCCGTGAAGCATGATGGGCCACGGTCACGCGATCCAGATCATCGGTGTGGATGTTTTCAAACCAGCTCGCACTGTCTTCGGGATTTTCAATTCCCAGAATGGACTTGACGGAGGGACTGGCAAATGAAGTCTGAGTTCCGTATGGCGCATCATTGACGGGTCTGACTTGGTAAACCCCGAAACCACGCGCATTCTCCATGAAAACACGCAAGTTGGCCTCATTCTCCCGCAACGCATCCTCAACCCGCCTGCGATCTGTGATCTCAATGCCCAGCCCTCCGATCAGTGTCATCCGATCTTTGCGATGAATTGGAAACTTGCAGGTGAGCCAATGTCTTGGGCCGGATGAATCGGGGATGCTTTCCTCAATTTCAACAGGACTCCCTTCTGAAAGAACCTTCCGGTTCTGCTCTGCGATTTGTGCTGCCAGTTCCGGACCGACCAGTTCTTCCATGTTTTTGCCCGCATATTCTTCAGGAGTGCATCCGTAGAACTCGCATAAGCGTCTGTTTCCAAAGACTGTAGTTCCTTCAGAGCTGTTTATAAAGGCAATTCCGGGGAAGTAGTCCATAAAGAGACTGAAGCATTCCTCACTCTCCCGCATTGCCTCTTCCGCCTGCTTACGCTCGGTAATGTCATGCCCCACCGCAATGACTGTATTGTCGGGGAGACGGAAATTTGCCCACAACTGGAAATGAACGGATTCATCTCCGCATCTGACACAATATTCACGAAATGTGCCGTCTGCCTCTGACATGTCCCTAAGCATCTGATCCCGGACAGCCGGATCAGGATAAAACAGGGAAAACGGATCATCGCAATTTTTTATATCCTGTCCGGAATATCCCAGAGTCTCCTCGCACTGACGGTTCCAGAGCAGGCATCGCCCGGCTTTGTCAAATGAATTTATCATTACCGGGGTGTTTTCAAAAATTGTTCTGAATCGCTCCTCGCTTTCCCGCAGAGCTGTCTCTGCCTGCCTGCGCTCGGCGAGTTCCTTTCGGAGTTGTTTCTGCGTGTTCCGCAGAGCCAGATGCGTTTTCACCCGGGCCAGCACCTCTGCCTCCTCAAACGGTTTGGTGACATAATCCACCCCTCCGACCTCAAAGCCCCTGAGTTTGTCTTTCACATCGGTCAGGGCCGTCATAAAGATGACAGGGATATCTTTTGTCCTGTCATCGGATTTGAGGCGGCGGCATGTCTCAAAACCGTCCATTTCCGGCATCATGATATCCAGCAGAATCAGGTCGGGCTTGGAAAATTCCGCCCGTCGGATGCCCATTGCG
This sequence comes from Desulfobacterales bacterium, assembly GCA_029934695.1. Taxonomy (GTDB): domain Bacteria; phylum Desulfobacterota; class Desulfobacteria; order Desulfobacterales; family 4be13; genus JAOZLU01. The sequence goes on from JAOZLU010000234.1 coordinate 5,752, forward strand.
CCGTTGCGGGCGATGATGGTTTTGAAACCGTGCGATTTCAGAGTGCTGATCAGCACCCTGATATTCGTCTTGTTGTCATCAACAATCAGAACCGTATTTCTTTTGTCATTCATCTGTTTTCCTGTTTTCCTCTTTTCCCCGCGATCTGTTATATTTCTCACAGCCAGATATGACACCGGATTTCAGGATTGAACGGATATGCAAAAATCCGTTTCATCCTCCGATCCGTTGTCATATCCATCCTCCGATCCGCTGTCATTCTCAGACAGAGTATCTGTTTAATCTTCCTGGCAAAAATGACAACGGATATGAAGGATTGAACGGATATCTGTTTCATCCT
>JAOZLU010000234.1:6191-9642 GCA_029934695.1 Desulfobacterales bacterium
GTCATATCTCAGACAGAGTGTCTGTTTCATCCTCCTGGCAAAAATGACAACGGATATGAAGGATTGAACGGATATCTGTTTCATCCTCCGATCCGCTGTCATATCTCAGACAGAGTGTCTGTTTCATCCTCCTGGCAAAAATGACAACGGATTAAAGGATTGAACGGATATCTGTTTCATCCTCCTCCGTTCACGGGCACGTTCACGGGGGACTCCCTAAATCCGTTATAATCAGAAAAATTCAAAGTGAAAAGTTCAAAGTAAGTCCGTAACTTACTGAAATGATCAAATATGAAAAGCGGGTTTGAAAAATATGGCTGTTGCGCCGGATTTGTCAACCCCGCGCAGACATGCCGGGAAAAATTATTTTTCCTCTATATCATACTGAGGGGGACTTTCCCCAATTTTATTTATTATTTTCGGATATCTGCCCCGGAACAAACCCGTCTTCTGTATTCTCATCCGCATGGTATCCGTCATTTTTATAAAGCTGAATCACTCGCAAAATCTCGCTCAGGCTGATGCGCCAGTCCTGTGGGTTGTAGTCCGAATCATGGGGCACACAGGTCTTATGCTCACTATCGCCGGACGCATATCCGTCTTCTCTGTCCGGGGCGCAGTGATAGGAGCTGTTATTGTAAAGCTGGATCACCCGGAGCAATTCTGAAAGGCTGATTTTATAGTCCGCAGGATTGTAATCGGCACTGTGGCAGACAGGATCAAAGGTGACAGCGCTGATAAGTTCATGGTTTTCCGTTTCATTAAAAACTCTTAAATTGTAATAGCCCGCCATTGCAGGGGCGGGGAGGGTGAGGGTGAGGCTTGTCTCGCTGCTTACGGTGACAGTTTCGATTTCAACGGGCAGAGGCAGAATGAGCAATCTGCCCAAACCGTCAGCGACAAAAGCCTTTCCGCCTGTCACGGCGACATCTTTGGGATCACCCGGAGTTTTGAACGGGCCGATGGTCTGCGGATTGGCCGGATTGCTGATGTCGATGATATGAAGGCCGTCATACTCGGTGGCAACGAATGCCTTTCCGTCTGACACTGTGACACCATGAGCATTCCTCGGTGTGTCAGCCGAACCGATGATCTGCGGGTCAGCCGGCTCACTGATATCGATGATCAGAAGGCCGTCATCCTCGGTGGTCACAAAAGCCTTTCCGTCTGATATGGTGACATGCGTGGAACATCCCACATCTATCGAGCCGATAATCTGCGGCGCAGTCGGATCAGTGATATCAATGGTTTGAAACTTGCTGCAGTCATACAAGCCCCACCATCCGTCTCCTATAGAACACCAGTCACATTCGGCACACGCAAGAAAAGATTTTTCGTCTGACACGGCAATACCTTCGACATACCCCTGAGTGCCGAGCGAGCCGATGATCTGAGGAACAGACGGCTCACTAATGTCAATGATCTGAAGGCCTTCATATCCGGCAGCCAGAAAAGCTTTTCCATCTGACACGGCGACATCTTCCACAGAATCTGAGGTGTCCACCGAGCTGACGATCCAAGGGTTGGCCGAATCACTGATGTCAATGATCTGAAGTCCGCTGACATCCCCGGCCACAAAAGCCTTCCCGTCTGATACGGTGACATTTTCGGCACAACCGGAGGTGTCAATTGAACCGATGATCTGCGGAACAGCCGGCTCACTGACATCAACGACCTGAAGGCCGCCGGATCCGGCGGCGAGAAAAGCCTTTCCGCCTGAGATGGTGACACTTCTGGCAGAACCCGGGATTTCGACCGAACCGATGGACCGAGGTTTGGTGGCTGGTTCACTGATATCGACAACTATAAGACCGTCATTACCGGCCGCCAAAAAAGCCTTTCCATCTGACACAGTGATATCACGAACCCAATAAACCAGAGTATTATCAATTAAACCGACGATCTGCGGAGCAGCCGGCTCACTGATGTCAATGATCCGAACCTCGCCACGTCCGCCTACCACAAAAACCTTTCCGTCTGCCACAGTGACACTTTCAACATATGGTGTCCTGACCGAACTGACGATCTGCGGAACAGCCGGCTCACTGATATCAATGATCTGAAGGCCGTCGTTCCCTGCTGTCACAAACGCCATTTCGTCTGAAATCGTGATGGCTTTGGCCCCCGCAATCCTGACCGAACCAATGATCTGCGGGTCAGCCGGCTCACTGATGTCGATGACCTGAAGGCCGTCGGCTACCAGAAGAAAAGGTTTTCCGTCTGAGATGGCGACACTTTTGACATACCCCGCCGGGGCTTCCATCAAGCCGATGATCTGCGGAACAGCCGGATCACTGATGTCAATGATCTGAAGGCCGCTCCATTCATATCCGCCACACGTCAGAAAAGCCTTTCCCTCTGAGATGGCGACATTTTTGACATACCTCGCCGGGATTTCGACCGAGCCGATGATCTGAGGAGCAGTCGGATCACTGATGTCAATGACCTGAAGGCTGCTCCATTCATCATAGCTGCCACACGCCAGAAAAGCCTTTCCACCTGAGATGGTGACACTTCTGGCAGACCCCGAGGTTCTGACCGAGCCGATGATCCGGGGATCAGCCGGATCACTGATGTCAATGATCTGAAGGCTGCTCCATTCATCATAGCTGGCACACGCCAGAAAAGCCTTTCCGTCTGAAATTGCAACGCCATAAGCCGAACTTTGTGTATTGATAGCGGCGATGATCGCCTTCCTGTTCTCCGCGTCTATGTACATGGAGACCCGTGTGTTCTCATCAAACCCGCTCCCCGTCAGCGTCACTTCCAAATCTCTGTCCATCTCGCCGCTCGCGGGATAAACCGAATCAGTCTTCAATTCCGCAAATCCTGCGGAAGTCGTAAAAAATGTGTAAAAAAGAACTGATACGATGCAACTGACATTATAAAGTTTTCTCGCCGCCTTCATTCTGATTCCCTCCCTGCTCAAGTTGCGGAAGTAGCAGTGCGCTTCAGCTTACTTCCGCTTTCAGCCGGGAGATTGATCTCCCGGCTTTTCTTCCGCTTCAGCCAGGAGATTGTGATCTCCCGGCTGCCCCTTGTCAATAACCGCCCTCATGAAGCAGAATAAAATCCTCTGTCTCAATATTCAGAGGAGTGTTGCAGAGCCCCTCTTCAATTCCCCAGCCGTCATCTGCAAAATAGCCTCTGTAGAAATGATAGCCCTCTTTCTCGAAAATATCCCCGTATTCCCGGGGAATCTCATCATAATCTTCGAGTATTTCGTCCTTTGTAATTTTCTCAGAATGTCCGAAAATCGTATCCACAAGGTCTTCAAACAGATCATACAGCAGATGATCCTCAGACACACCAAAGAGTTTCCTCAACCTTCTCTCTCGTAAGCTCCTCCCTGCTGGCAATGATAAAGGAAGAAGATGACGAGTTTGTCACAAAATCGGTTCGTATTTTCATTTTACACCTCCCATTTAAAATGTCCGTTGGTTGTCGCGAC
>JAOZLU010000842.1 GCA_029934695.1 Desulfobacterales bacterium
AATCGTCTGCCACGCGTAACGTGAAAATCAATATCAGATTTTGAAAGGAGATTCAAAGGGAAAATCAGGATATTCCAATTTTTCAGCCGTTCTTTTAAAAAACCGCTTTTAGGAAATTCGATCCCGAAAATTTATGACAGTTCCCTGATTCACTCATGCGTTTGCCGAGCGAGCCATACATCGGAAATGGCTCGGATTTGGCAATCCGAGCCGAGCAATGCAACAGAATGCCGGGCGATGCGGCAGAGCCAGTTCTACTCCACCATCTTCCGCGGCAGAAAAGAGACTATTTCTGGGAATACGGTGATAAGGATCACCATCAGGATCATCAGGAGAAAAAATGGAAAAGTCGCCTTCAGTATTTTGCCCACAGGCTCATCTGAAATGCCTTGGATAACGAATATGCTGAAACCCACCGGCGGCGTGATCTGGGACATCTCAACCATGAATACCAGGAAAATCCCGAACCACAGCGGCTCGAACCCGGCGCTGACAATGATTGGCAGAACTATCGGCAGAGTCATCACAACAATGGATATGCCGTCAAGTATCATTCCGAGGAACAGATACATGATCGCTATGACGACTATGAGCAGATAAGGTGACAGGCCCAGATCGGCAATATACAGGCTTAATGCCCTTGCGATTCCGACAAATCCGACGACCTGGGACAGAAAAGCCGCTCCTGTGATGATAAACGTGATCATGGCTGTTGTTTTCACCGCGTTGATCAGTGCTTCCGTGAAATTCTGCCACGTCAGATTCTTAAACCAGAGTGCGAGGATGAACGCGCCCACAACTCCGATAGCCGCCGCCTCAGTAGGAGTGGTATATCCGAGATAAATTCCTCCCAGCACAACAAAGATCAGCAGAAAAACAGGGACCAGCTCGCGGGATGCCTCTATCTTCTCCCTGAAAGAATATTTCTCATCGCTGTCAGGGACAACCCCGGGGTCCAGCAATGCGCGGATAATGATATAAATAGCATAAATTCCTGCCAGCATCATGCCAGGAATAACACCTCCGATAAAAAGCTTTCCAATGGAGGTGTCAGAAAGTATTCCGTAAATGATCATTATCAGGCTCGGAGGAATCAGGAATCCCAGTGTGCCTGCTCCTGCCAGGGAACCCAGTGCGAGTCCTCTGTCATAGCCTCGTTTTGACAACTCGTCCAGTGTGATTTTTCCCACTGTGGCTGTTGTGGCCGCGCTCGACCCTGAAACAGCGGCAAAGAGCGAGCAGGCAACGACATTGATATGCAGAAGCCTGCCGGGGATATTGGAAAGCCATGGCACCAGTCCGTTCAGAAGTTTCGTGGAGATGGCGGTCCGATAAAGGATCTCGCCCATCAGGATAAAGAGCGGAAGCGCGGTAAGGGACCACGAATTGGTGGTGTTCCACGCAGAGTTCGCTATCAGTCCGCCGATCTTATCCCATATTGAGATTGTCGGCGGCAGGTTCATCTCGTACAAAAGCATTCCCGCCACACCGCTTGCAAGAAGCGAGAATCCGATCCACAGCCCTGAGAGGAGAAATGCGAACATTATAAAAAACAATACCAACGATAGTATTAACGGGTCTGATATGATAGCAGCCTCCTTAAAAAAATTGAAATGAGTTGAAGGTCAAAAAGCAGAAAGCCCAGAGGAATGAATAGCTGTGGAATATATATGGGTGTTTCGGAAATAGAATCCGCAGTCATCTCCAGGATGTACGCGTCATAAGCCATGAGACCCGAATGATACAGGGCATAAGAGCATAAGACAACGGCAAAAAGAATGACGATCATGCTCAGTACCATTTCAGCCTTCTCATTCAGCCGGGAAAGAACCAGAGTGATTCTGATATGCGCGCCGTCCTGCAGCGAGAATGCCAATCCCAGCATAACAACACCGACAAAGAAGTATGCGCTGTATTCATCCGCTACCAGGGTTGAAACGCCGAAGAGTGTTCTGATAAAAATTTCCACAGTTATCAGAATGACGATCAGCACCATGAAAAAAGCGGACAAATACCCTCCTGCCTTTGCGATTGTGTCAATCCAGTTGATAAATTTTTCTGTCATTTTATTTGGATAAGAGTTAAGGGTTAAAAGTTAAGGCTCTTGCCAATCCGAACCGAGCGGTGAAAATGGCTCGGATTTGTCAATCCGAGCCGAGCAATGCGGCGGGAATGGCTCGGATTTGTCAATCCGGGCCGAGCGGTGCGATGCGGTGAAAATGGCTCGGATTTGCTAACCCGAGCCGAGCAACGCTGTGGAGTTGAACAACACTGTGGAGCCGAGCTGACTCTGCTCCCGCCGGGATTGACAGATCCGGCGGGAATGGCTCGGATTTGTCAATCCGAGCCGAGCAACGCTGTGTCCGAGCCGAGCACAACACTGTGGAGCCGAGCCGATGCTGCAACATTCTTACGCTTCACATTTCAAACATCCAGCATCCAACATC
>JAOZLU010000235.1 GCA_029934695.1 Desulfobacterales bacterium
TGTGACAGACGGAAAAATCAGGAGGATTTTTCCGTTTCAGACTGCATGATATCTCAGATATATGGAAAAAAGTGCGGGAATTTTCCATGCGTTCCGTATGTTTTTTTCCTTGATTTCCGTTATGCAAACTGATACAGGGTGTGAATGGAAAATTCAGAGGGGATTTTCCATATATGTTGCGAAGGCAGGCGTGACCTAACTGTTATGACTTAATTTTTTGACTTGAAGGAACGCTTTTTGCCTGAAAATATTAAACACTGCGGACAGGGTTTCAACCCCGTCCGGCATCAAGTTCAGCGCGTTTGAGCGCGCGGACCTGATAAAAGAAAATTAGGGATTCAGGAATGTGGGAATTCAGGGATTAATTCCTTCCCCCACCACTGTTGAGTTCGGTCGTTGTGTCCATAAAATCTTTTTTTGGTATTTAAATATAAAACTAAAACTAAAACTAAAACTATGATTAAAGAGATAAATATCAACAGATTCAGATGTTTTCAAAAATCAAAATTTAGTGGCTTTAAAGCCGTCAATCTGATTGGTGGTAAAAATAATTGTGGTAAAACCGCACTATTAGAGTCACTGTATTTGAACCTTTCTCCAAGAAGAAGTACGATAATGGTTCTTAAGCGATTCAGAAGGGAAAGTTTGAAATTCGCAAAAGATATGCCTGAAAGAACATGGAACAACTTATTTTTTAATTTGGATAATGACAAAACATCAAATATGGTATCCTACGACTCCAATGGAGATATATATAATAATATAGAATTATTATGCGATGAATCAACAGACCAGTCTGATGAAATATTTAAAGAAGACGAGCAGCCAGATGATGATCTTGCTGATTTGTTTTCAGAAAAAAATTTTACACGTTCAACATTAAATATCAATTTAATAAAAGATAAAAAAAAGCGTCTTTTAACCTCGTTGATTGCACACTCACAAGGTATCACCTCTAAAGATTCAGATTTGCCAGATGAGAAAAAGGTTAATTATATACCTGCTTCATTAAGGCTTTCAAGTGATGCCCTTGCACGAGAATATGACAAGGCAGACCTCAGAGGAAACGCTCAAAAAATACTCAACACCTTAAAATTGATAGATAAATCCATAAGTGAAATAAAAACATTTAATATTGGAGAACCCTCAATATATCTGAAAAAAGCAGAGGGTGAATACCTGCCAATATATCTGTACGGTGAGGCGATAAGCAAAACTATGGATTTTATTTTAAGAATAGTTAATAATCCTAATAGTGTATTATTGGCAGATGAAATTGAAAACGGTATCCACCATTCAAACCAATACGATCTTTGGAGAAATATTTTTGAACTGTCAGCATCGTTTAACATTCAAATATTTGCAACCACTCACAGTTATGAAATGATACAATCCTTTGTGCAAGCTGGTTTGTCAAAAGATGTTTTCAAAGAATCAGCCTGTTATCTTGAAATGACAAAGAGTATAAAATCTGGTGAGATAGTAGGAATTGAGAGAAATTTGGAAAATCTTAAATATGAGATAGATCAAAAAATGGGGTTTCGAGGTGAGTAACCTGTTAATAGTTGAAAGTAAAAATGATGAATTGTTTATAAGGGCGGTGATTGAACATTTAAATCTCCCTTATATTCAGGTTGATAAACATCCTATCTGCCATATAAACGGGTTTGAGTGCATGGAAGGATTAAATTCAAAAAAGCTTGAAGAACGATTAACTGCTTTGAAAAATCAACTTCATAAAAAAGAAGTTGAAGCAATTGGAATCATTCTTGACCATGATGGAAAACGTGAAGAAAGAATTAATCTGATAAACGAGGCAGTGAATAGCATTTTTGAAACAGATGAGAACATCTTGGAGACAGGAAAATTTATATCGGTAAACGCAAAAGTGGGAAATGATAATTTTTCTCTGAAAATAGCCTGTTATTTGATGAATGTTAATGAAAATGGCGAGCTTGAAACAGTTCTTAAGTTTATAAAATCAAAGGATTCACCTTACGCAGACTGCCTTGATAATTGGAGAAATTGCGTAGAAAATCGTCTGAATGCAAGCACATCAGAAGAAAAACAGAAAATTCTTTCCGATAAAGAATTTGATAAATTTTGGCTCAATAATTATATCAGATTTGATACCTGCTCGAACAGAGAGAAAAAACAGGCAGCAAGAAAATGCAGCATCAGACAATTTGAATATATCTTAGAGAATAAAAAGGATATTTTTGATTTCGATAATCCGATTCTTAATGATTTCAAAAAATTTTTGAGATTATTTCAATAGTAGGCTGCAGCGGACGGCGAAAAGCGCAGTTTGTTTGGAAATCAGCGGGTTTTCGCCGCCTTGTCCGACATCAGATTCAGCGCGTTTGGCGCGGACCTGATAAAAGAAGATTAGGGATTCAGGAATGTGGGAATTCAGGGATTAATTCCTTCAATCCTTTTTTTGAAGTTAAACTATAGAAACGAGGTGATGTTAAATGAATTCAAAGTACATGTTTTCTCTTGTGGCAGTGATTATCCTCTTTCTGCTGGCCTATATAGGCATCGAGACCGCGGGGCTTTACACCCTGTTCGGCATCTGGATACCTTATGCGGCCGTATTTATTTTTGCCGTGGGGGTTGTTTATCGCGTCGTGGACTGGGCCCAATCGCCAGTTCCCTTCCGTATTCCAACCACATGCGGACAGCAGAAATCACTCCCGTGGATCAGACACGCTTCAATTGACAATCCGGCTGAGAATAACAATGTTGTTCTCCGGATGTTTCTGGAAGTCGTGTTTTTCCGCTCATTGTTCAGGAATATGAGATTTGATTTCAATAAAGGAAACAAATTCTCTTATGAGTGGGAAAAATGGTTGTGGGTGGGAGCGATAGCGTTTCACTGGACCCTCTTTGTTGTTGTGGTGAGGCATCTGCGGTTTTTTACCGAGCCGGTGCCGCTGTGCATCCAGTGGTTGGAAACACTGGACAGTTTTCTCCGAGTGGAATTTATGACCGATTTTCTGCAAATCGGCCTGCCGGGAGTTTTCATGTCCGGCCTTGTCCTTCTGGCAGCCCTGATTTACCTGCTTCTCAGAAGAATGTTTATTCCGCAGGTGAATTATATTTCGTTCTCCGCAGATTTTTTTCCCCTGTTTCTTATTATGGGGATCGCTTTGAGCGGACTTTTTATGCGTTATCTGGCCAAGGTGGATATTGTTGCGATTAAGGCGTTCACCATGGGGCTGGTGACATTTCATCCCGTCATTCCCGAAGGCGTGGGCAGTGTTTTTTATGTGCATCTGTTTTTTGTCAGCATTCTTCTGGCATATTTTCCCTTCAGCAAGCTCATGCATGCAGGAGGGGTATTCCTGAGTCCAACCAGAAATATGGCAAACAACAGCCGTGCCGAAAGACACGTCAATCCTTGGAATTACCCTGTAAAGGTTCATACTTATGAAGAGTATGAGGATGAATTCAGAGAAAAAATGATAGAGGCTGGACTCCCAGTGGAAAAGGAGCTGACTAATGGCGGATGATCTGCTGAAACCAGATGAACAATTAGGAGCGATAGATCATAAAATTCCCAAAAAGGGATGGATGGACACCCCTGTCAATATCAGAAAGGGGATGTATTGCTACGCTTCAAACCCGAAAAGCGTTGAGTATCTGAGTCTTCCCAATGCCAGGAAGTGGAATCCGTTGGAGGAAGACTGGAAACTGCCTGAGAATTGGAAGGAAATCATTTATGAAGGACTGAGAGAACGGCTCGACAGATTCCGTTCCCTCAAAGTGTTCATGGATATCTGCGTCAGATGCGGGGCATGCGCGGACAAATGCCATTTCTTCATCGGTACAGGCGACCCAAAAAACATGCCTGTGCTTAGGGCCGAACTTCTTCGTTCGGTTTACAGAAATGATTTCACACTCGCGGGAAAAATTCTCGGAAGTGTGGCAGGCGCAAGAGAGATGACCTTAGACGTGCTGAAAGAATGGTGGTATTATTTCTACCAGTGTACAGAATGCCGGCGATGTTCGGTCTTCTGCCCTTACGGTATTGACACCGCGGAAATCACCATTATAGGCAGGGAGCTGCTCAATCTTATCGGCCTGAATATTGACTGGATTGCCACGCCGGTGGCCAACTGTTACAGAACAGGAAACCATCTTGGGATTCAGCCCCATGCGTTCAAGGATATGCTGGATTTCTTTGTTGAGGATGTCGAAGACATCACAGGCGTGAATGTGGAACCCACTTACAACAAAAAAGGTGCGGACATCCTTTTTATCACCCCTTCCGGTGATGTGTTTGCCGATCCGGGGACTTATACCTGCATGGGGTATATGATGCTGTTCAAGTATCTCAAGGAAAGATACGGATTCGATGTCACCTGGAGCACTTACGCTTCAGAGGGCGGAAATTTCGGATTTTTCACTTCCCATGAAACCATGAAACGGCTGAACTCAAAGATGTATGCCGAAGCCAAACGGCTGGGCGTGAAATGGATTCTCGGGGGAGAATGCGGGCACATGTGGCGGGTGATCAACCAGTACATGGACACCATGAACGGCCCTGCCGACTTCATGGAAGAGCCGGTTTCCCCGATCACAGGCACCAAGTTTGAGAACGCCAAATCTACTAAGATGGTTCATATTGCCGAGTTTATTGCGGATCTCATCAAACATGACAAACTGGAGCTTGACCCCAGGCGGAACGACAACCTGAAGGTCACCTTCCACGATTCCTGCAACCCCGCCAGGGGCATGGGAATGCTTGATGAACCGCGGTATGTCATCCAAAATGTGTGCAATCATTTTTATGAGATGCCGGCAAACACCATCCGGGAAAACACCTTCTGCTGCGGCAGCGGAGCAGGGCTGAACGCGGGTGAGAATATGGAACTGAGGATGGCCGGGGGCCTGCCAAGAGCCAACGCTGTAAAACATGTCCATGAGAAACATGGCGTGAACACGCTGGCCTGCGTGTGTGCAGTTGACAGGGCAGCCCTGCCGCCGCTCATGGAATACTGGGTTCCCGGAGTGGAAGTCATCGGCATGACGGAAATGGTTGGCAATGCCCTGATCATGCCCGGAGAAAAAGAAAGAGACACGGACCTGCGCGGGGAACCCCTGCCGGGAACGGAGGAGGAATAATGGCGAATAATAAGATGTACGACAAAGGAAAAATTGTTGCCGGTCTGGTCATTTTTGCGGTCATGATAACATTTCCTTTCTGGTTCAATCTTGGAAAAGCCGCGCCTGCTCCCGAACTCAAGCTGACTGAGAAGGCAAAGGCTGCAAAGGAATGTGTTCTGGAAAAAGCGGAGATGAAAGCCGGCCACATGCAGCTTCTTGATATCTGGCGGGAAAAGGTCGTGCGGGAGGGCAGCAGGGAATATGTGAACACCAAGGGAAAGACATATCAGATGAGTCTCTCCAAGACCTGTCTGGACTGCCACTCCAACAAGGCCGAATTCTGTGACAGATGCCATGATTACGCTTCGGTCAACCCTTACTGCTGGGATTGCCATATTGACAACCCTAAGGAGAAAAAATGATGCAAAGCAGCAGAAGAAATTTCTTGAAGATCGCCGGACTCTCAGCAGTGGGTATCAGCGGAGCAAAACCTGTGCTGGATGCCTTTGCTGCGGAGGGACACGGCGATGAAAGAACCGAATTTGAAATTCGGAAAAATGAAAAGGCCCTGACCGCGCAACAGTGGGGTATGGTCATAGATACCCGGAAATTCGAGTCGGCAGCTGATCTGGAGCCTTTGATTGAGGCATGTCACAGTCTTCATAATGTGCCTCACATTGATGAGAATAAAGTAAGGCATGAGGTCAAGTGGATATGGGAGGACGAATACAAACATGTCTTTCCGACCCTGGCCGGGAAGTTTGTTGATGAGAGAACAGAGCATCTGCCTTTTCTGGCACTCTGCAACCATTGCGAGAATCCGCCGTGTGTCAGAGCCTGTCCCACAAAGGCGACGTTCAAAAGGGAAGATGGCATTGTGCTGATGGACTTTCACCGATGCATCGGGTGCAGATTCTGCATGGCCGCATGTCCCTACGGATCGAGAAGCTTCAATTTCAAAGATCCCCGGCCTTTTATAAAGGAAAGAAACCCCGAATTTCCCACGCGGATGAAAGGGGTTGTGGAAAAGTGCAATTTCTGTGCTGAACGTCTGGCTGTGGGTAAAAAGCCTGCGTGCGTGGAAGCGTCCAACGGTGCGATTGCCTTCGGAGATATGAATGATCCTGAGTCCGAAGTCAGAGAGCTGCTTAAATCGAACTACACCATTCGGCGTAAGAAGGGGCTGGGTACAGAACCGGCTGTTTACTACATCGTATAATTCAGGAAATGGGGAATTTTAGGAATCACTTCCTGAAATTCCTCATTCCTCAGTCAAAAATGAGGATGTTATGCTTGAAACAGCACTCAAAGGAAACAAGGGATATTACAGATGGATGGCGGCGATAGTTGCCGTCATCGGTGTTGGTTTTGCCTGTTACCTGTGGCAGTTGAAGGACGGCCTGGGAATAACAGGCATGAGCAGGGATGTGTCGTGGGGGTTTTACATTGCCCAGTTTACGTTTCTTGTCGGCGTCGCGGCATCGGCAGTCATGCTGGTCATCCCTTATTATTTGCACAATTATAAAGCATTCGGTAAAATTGCGATTCTGGGTGAATTTCTGGCAGTTGCTTCGGTGTCCATGTGCCTGATGTTCATTCTTGCCGATCTCGGGCAACCAATGCGGGCGTTGAATATGATACTGCATCCGACCCCGGGTTCTGTCCTTTTCTGGGACATGATCGTGTTGAACGGATATCTTTTTCTGAATATTGTCATCGGCTGGAAGGTTCTTGAGGCTGAACGGAACGAGGTCATGGTGGCCGGCTGGGTAAAGCCGCTCATCTATCTTTCCGTGCCGTGGGCAGTCAGCATTCACACAGTGACAGCATTTCTTTACTGCGGTCTCCCGGGCAGGGGGTTCTGGCTCACTGCCATCCTGGCACCGAGATTTCTTGCTTCGGCATTTGCCGCGGGGCCGTCTCTGCTGATTCTTCTGTGTCTTCTGATCAGAAAGATTACGAATTTTGATCCGGGCAGAGAGCAGATTCAGAGTCTTGCCAAGATCGTCACTTATGCCATTATTATGAATGTGTTCTTCTTTCTCTGCGAAGTTTTCGTGGTTTTTTACAGCGGAATTCCTGAGCATATGGACCACTTCAAATACCTCTTTGTGGGGCTTCACGGACACGGTGTCCTGGTGCCCTGGATGTGGACATCCATGGGGCTGATGGCACTGGCAATTCTTCTGCTGGTGAATCCGGCAACCCGAAAGGATGAGAGCGTTCTTGTTGTTGCCTGCATCTGCGTGTTTGTCGGAACTTGGATTGACAAGGGACTGGGGATGATTTCCGGCGGATTTGTGCCAAACCCGCTGCATCATGTGAATGAATATGTGCCCACCACCCCTGAAATTGTCATTGCCATAGGTATTTATGCGACGGGAATCTTCATACTCTCCGTTCTTTTCAAGATTGTCGTGACCGTTAAGGAAGAAGTGTCCGCATAAAAAGTAAAAAAAACAATTATCAGGTTAAAAAAAAAGGTTCTTTCCGGGAGGAGGGAGCCTTTTTTTATACTCAGACCCTGAAGGCGGAACTACGAACTTTTCGACTCCGGCATAAAATAAAGGCTTGACAGCATGTTTCTGTCTGTGGCAGTATCCAAACCAAAAAAAGAGACGGATGGTAGGGCTTGATCTCAATTAAGAGTCTGCCAAATCCCCGCAGCCTGAATGTCAGGCTCTCTTGTAAGAAAAAATAATATAAGGGAATTAGGATAAAAAAATATGAGTCTGAAGTATCACGATATGATAAAAGATCTACCTGATTGTCCACCAATAACTGGTAAAAACATTACGACAGACTCATACAGATTCGTTTTTAATGACATAAATCATAAAAATAACTTTTTGCCCGCTCTCATAATAACACCCAAACGGATTAATTCAAAAATTTTTTCTGAAGACAGAATGAAATGTTCCGGTTATGCCTTATCTCTATTTAATACATTAGAAAATGCAATTAAAAGATATGTTAAACTACAGAAAAGTGTGAGAAATATTAAAAAAACAATTGGCGATCATATCGCTTCAGGTTTGATTGACAAGTCCGATGGTTATGTCACTGAACCAAACAAACACGGTCATTTTGATTTACATGAGTTTGATGATGTGCATTTGAAAAACAAATTCTCTGTCATTTACGACTTGAGTGGTGATTAAAAAATGGAAAATATACAAGGAGTTGAGATAAATAAGTTTCCCTTGGACCTTAATCATGTTATGGATTTAATCTATTTTGAAGGACCTCTTTTATCACTGTTCAAGAATGAATCTGGCGATCATTATCTTTATTATTGGTGTGATGTTGATGATATTTATAACCGTTGGATAATTTTCAGAATAAGCCAGCAGAATTTAAAAAACTATCTCCTTAAAAAAACCGCTTTATCTGATTTGATTGTTAAGCCCGTTGATGGCTTTGTATATGTAGTGGATATTAACGATGAATTACGTTTTAATAATGTTTGTCTGATAAAATCTGATGAGTTACCTCAATCGTATATACCTGAAAGTGATTCTTTTTACGATATGGAAACTGAATTGGATGAATTAAACAAAAAAGAAAAGTTATTCCTTCTGAATTTTCTTATTGATAAAAATACAATAAACTATTCATTGGAATATATCTTAAAATATCAATATGTTATAGAAGAAATAAAAAAACAGTTAAAGACTGAAAATTTCTCTGATAGTGATTTGCCATTATCTATATCCAAATATCCGGCAGATGATTATGATAATTATGATAATGAGATTTCATTTAACCAACTATTTTACAAAAGCTGAGGTGTGATTATGACTGAATCAAAAGAGAATCCTAAATGTTCAGCATTGTCTTTATTAGAAAAAATTGATGAATTAAGCATAGAAAACTTATCAGATGCAGTTGTGCAAGAAATGCAGGAAGATGATGAAAAATATGATGATAAGCATATTGACAAATTAAAATTATGCTACAAAAATTTCCAAAAGCGTTGTTCTTTTCAAGGAGGGCAAATTGTAACTTGGAAAAAATATATGCGAAATAAAAAGCTCCCAAAGGACAGACAGCCAGCAATCGTTTTAAAAATACTTGATGAGCCAATTTTACAAGATAAAGTTCCATTGGGAAGTACTTATTATGGAGAAGTATCAGATATGGTTTTAGGAATATTTCATGAAGATGGAAGCTTTTTAACTTTCTATTATGATAGTATAAGATTTGAACCATATGAAGAGGCTTTTTAATGTTATTCCGTTTAAATAAGTACCTGACCAAAAATTTTTCAGGATTTTTTATTATAAGCGGATACCTGAAAATTTATAGTCAGGTACTTAGGCTTGATAATCAAAAGATTTCGCTGACTATCCTCGAGGCTGAAACACTTTTGTCAATAGGGTTAAACGAACTCTGTTCTTTTCAAGATTGTCGTGACTGTTAAGGAAGAAGTGTCCGCATAAAAAGTAAAAAAAACCTGATTATAACGCTTTTAGGGATGCCTGAAATCAGCCCTGCGTCGCACCTTTTTA
>JAOZLU010000236.1:0-133 GCA_029934695.1 Desulfobacterales bacterium
CTGAGGCATTCACAGAACTGGATGATCTCGTTGACAATATTTTCAAAGATGATGGTAAAGAGGTATCGGAAGAGGCTGAGACATTCATAAAACTGAGTGATCTCGATGATGATCCTGATAATATTTTCAAAGA
>JAOZLU010000236.1:233-1589 GCA_029934695.1 Desulfobacterales bacterium
TGAAGACACTATTGATATTGGCAGAAAAGAAAAAGTACTGTCAGAAAAGGCTGAGGCATTCATAAAACTGAGTGATCTCGATGATGATCCTGATGATATCTTCAAAAATGAAGACACTATTGATATTGGCAGAAAAGAAAAAGTACTGTCAGAAAAGGCTGAGTCATTCATAGAACTGAGTAATGTCGCCGCAGATGTTCCCACAGAGGATGAAGACCGTGCAGGTCTTTTTAAAATAGCACAAGACATCCCGGAATCAGCGGCAGATATGGAAAGAAACGACTTCAAACCGTTTTTCCTGGAAAAGGAAATAATTCCATCAGGAAATGTTGAAGAAAGCGTTTTATTTCAAAAAATTGAAAGCAATGATTCGGCTGATAGAAAGAGAACTGCCGAATTTACAGATGACATCTTGGAGAATATTACTGTCAGAGACGCGGATTCTTCAGGTAAGAAATTAAACAATGATCCCCGGCAGAAACAAGGTTTGATGGATTTGCCGGAAGTGGATATTGAGAAGGAAGTCGAAAATCTTTTTGAAGAACCAGATGGTACTTTTTCAGATAATGACACCGGTGTTGAAGAACAGGAGCCTGTCCCGGAAGAGAAGCCCCAAATTCCGCAAAAGGAACCGGGCAGCAACCTGGAAGGTTTTTTAGAGCAGCTTGTAAAGAAGATCGTTTCCGAAAAAATTGAAAGTATCATAATTGATGAACGCAGAGTTATTGGTGTGATTGAAAAGGCAGTTAAAAAGGAAAGAAACAAGCTGATAAAAGAACTGACGGGCGACGAATGATACCGGAAACCACAGTGCTGAAAGTAACACGGATCTTCTCTTAGGCGCGGGAGGAAAGATGGAACATAAGGTTTTCATCGTTGATGATGATCCCATAATGGGAAATTTACTTCAAAGCCAGTTGACTGAATCAGGGTTTGAAGCTGAATATTTTAGCAGCGGAGAGGATGTGCTGGAGAAAATTTTCCAGGCCGGGCCAGGCACTCTGCATGGTATGGTCATCATAGCAGATACCATAATGCCACAGACCGATGGCCGTGAGTTGCGTCGCCAGCTACGCCAGAACCCTGAAACAGCAGGCATTCCCTTTGTATTTCTGTCAGCGAGAGATGAGTCTTCGGAGCAGTTGGAGGCGTTGCAGACAGATGCAGATGATTATGTCTGCAAACCTTTTAAAATGGAAGAACTGCTGGACTGTCTGGAAAAAGTGGCAAAACATGCGGCAGAATCCAGGTCCCCGAGCTTGCCGGAGGAGTCCCCGATCTTGCCGGAGGAGTCCCCGAACTTGTCGAAGGAGTCCCCGATCTTGCAGGAGGAGTCCCTGAGCTTGCCGGAGGAGT
>JAOZLU010000236.1:1689-9612 GCA_029934695.1 Desulfobacterales bacterium
GGAGGAGTCCCTGAGCTTGCCGGAGGAGTTCCTGAGCTTGCCGGAGGAGTTCCTGAGCTTGCCGGAGGAGTTCCTGAGCTTGCCGGAGGAGTCCCCGAGCTTGTCGGAGGAGTCCCCGAGCTTGTCGGAGGGGTGGGATTTGGCTGAGATGAGTCTGAATGATATTATGCAGTTTGCAGAGTCAGACTGCAAGAGCGGTGAACTGGCATTAAAAAATTCCAAAGGAGAAACGCTCGGTAAAGCATTCTTTTCCAAAGGCAGACTGACAGATGCCCAGATGGGTCAGCTGGAAGGGGAGGAAGCGTTTTACGCCCTGATGGAAATAAAGGAAGGAGCGTCTGAATTCCATGTTCGGGAGATTGACGTTCCTGCACAGATAACGGAGAGCAACTCAGTCCTGCTCTCCAAAGCAAAGAATATCCTTGACAGGAGCAGACAGTTGTTCAGCAGGCTGCCGGATCAGAACATCCTGCTGAATATCAGATTCCGCAAAATACCGTCAGCCATTGAAGAAAAGGCAGGAGGTGAGCGTCTGGGAAGAATCCTGTCAATGATAAAGGCCGGGCAAAGCGTGGAAAAAGTGATCAACGCCGAAGAAATGAGCCGGCCCGGAACTGCCTCATTGCTGGCGGATCTGCTGGATGCCGGTATTCTGGAAATTCCGGAGTATGAAATCCCGGAACCGAATTTCATTGATGAGGAACTGGTGAGCTTCCTGAAGAATACTGAAAAACAAGGGCTGACCGGAATATTGAAAATCGGAAAACATCAAGTAAAGGAGGCGATCTATTTTCAGAAAGGCGACATTATCCATGCTTATCATGGAAGGAGCATAGGTAAAAAAGCACTCTACAGGATATTATCGGGAAAGGGGGGACAACTCAGCTTCCAATCCCAAGCGATTATCATTCAGGATACCATTGATACCCCACTGTCATTACTGATTGAGGAAGGAGACAAAGAAATTGAGACCCTGCAACGATTGAAGCGCGGTTCATTCGAGTGTGCTGTCAGTATCAATGCTCATAAGCCGGAAAAATTTTTCCAAATCAGTGACCATCTTGGCCTGGTTTATATCCTGTCGCTTGTTCAGCAGTATGGCAGGGTGAAAGATATCATTGATGCAAGCCAGATGACGGATCTTGAAACGTATAAATACCTGCTGTATATGTTCCAGAAGGATATTCTTTTTGTTGGTACGGAAAAAAAATCCAAAATCCGGATTATTACCGACAGTGCGGCGGATCTGCCTCCTGAGATTATTCATAATCATAATATTACGCTCGCACCGCTTTCTGTCTCCATCGGCCAGCAAGTCTATCTTGACAGAATTGATCTGCCCGCGGAGGATTTTTATCGTGCGATGAAACATTCGGATCGTATCCCTCAAATCTCCCCTCCCAGCGAGGATGATTTTCATCAGCTGTTCCGAAATATTGTTCCCAAGGAAGATGTGCTGGCTATTTTTCTCTCAGGAAAAATGAGCAGGACGTTTCATCATGCCTCGGCCGCCAAAAAGAAGAACTATGGGAGTTATTTAAGGCAGAGACAGAAGCAGCAGGGAGCAGACAGCAGGCTCGGATTTGAAATTGTGGAGAGCGGGCTGGTTTCCCTGGGAATGGGACTGCTGGTGACGGAGGCGGCTGATAAGATAAAGAAAGGAGGTTGTCTGGAGGAGGTACGTGATTATATCAGGGAACTCATACCTGCGATTCAGATTTTCTTTGTGGCTGATACAGCTGCTTATCTGAATAAAGGAGGGCAGATCGGAAAGGCCAGGACCCTGCTGGGCAATTTTTTCCACACCAAACCCATACTCGTCATCCAAAATGGTGAAATGACACTGATAGATTCTGTGAGGGGCACCAAAAATGCCCAGGAACTGGTACTGGGACTGATTCAGCAGACTCTCGCCAGTCCGGAGACGCCGATTAAAGTCGGGGTGGCACATGCTGACGCACCAGAGCTGGCTGGCCAAATGAAAGATTTGTTGGAAAGCCGTCTGAATTGCCGAGATATAATCATGTCTCTTATTGGTCCTGTGATCGGAACGCGTTGCGGACCTGGGTCTGTGGCCGTTGCCTTCTTTCCTCTATCCCATAATGAATGACTGGCTCTGCAAAAAGGCAAATTACAGATTTGCCTTACAAAATAAATTCTGGTGCGATTTTGAAAAGCGCACCCTGCAAAAGGGCGAAAGGCAAATTCGCTTATGTGCTGTAGTGCGATAATACTCCTTTCAAAGGAAATAATTATGTTGTATAAATATAAACTTTCAACAAGGATAAACCTGTTGGGGATTACGATTGTCGCCTGTTTCATCCTTATTTTGGCTTGGAGCATTTATCCTCAGCTCAGAAAAAAAATGTATGATGCCAAATATGTGAAAACACAGCATCTGGTGGAAGCTGCTTACGGAATAATCGTCCACTGGGCAAAAAACGCGGAAGCAGGCGATGTCTCATTGGAACAAGCCATGGATACTGCAAAAAACACGATCAGAAATCTCCGTTACGGAGGAGATGAATATTTCTGGATTAATGATATGACGACCCGGATGGTTATGCATCCTGTGAAGCCTGAGTTGGAGGGCAGAGACATGTCCGATTTTGCGGATACTGATGGCAAAAGACTGTTCATCATTATGGTTGAAATTTGCAAAAACCATGGTGCCGGGTTTGTGGATTATCTTTGGCCCAAACCCGGAGATCCCGAGCCTGTTCCGAAAATCTCTTATGTGAAACTGTTTCCTGAGTGGGGGTGGATCATCGGCTCCGGTATCTATGTGGATGACGTTGAAAAAGAGATCTCAAAGATAACCTCTTTTGTCAGCATCGTGGTGATTGTCATCTTTTTCAGCACACTGCTTTTTTCTTATTTTATATCCAGATCAATCGTCCGGCCCTTATGCAGTATTGCCGAGAGGCTGGACCAGGGAGCGGCTCAGATTGCAACGGCCTCGGACGAGGTCTCCGAAACCAGTCAGGTTTTGTCAGAAAATGCTTCTGAACAGGCTGCTTCTTTGGAAGAGTCCTCAGCTTCTTTGGAAGAGATCACTGCCATGAGCCTGGAAACCTCCGGCCTGACTCGGGATGCCAATCAGTTGATGAATGAAAATATTTCAAAATCTGCTCGATCTTTAAGCTCGCTTATTGAACTGACCCGGGAAATGAATCAGATTGAGGCGGACAGCAGCGAGATGAGGCTGATCATCAAAACCATTGATGAGATTGCCTTCCAGACCAATCTGCTGGCCCTGAATGCCGCGGTGGAAGCAGCGCGGGCCGGTGAGGCCGGTGTCGGGTTTGCTGTGGTGGCTGATGAAGTGAGAAACCTGGCCATGAGGTCAACACAGTCCGCAAAAAATACCCAGCAGTTGCTGGAACTGACTGTGGAACGCGTCACCAGAGCTGCTTATTCAATAAAGCATATCAACGACGATTTTGAAGGCATAATTGAGACAGCAACAATAATGGGCGAAAAAATCACCTCGGTTACCCGGGCGAGCAGGGAACAGACCAGCGGGATTGAACAGGTGAGCGTGGCAGCGAGCGAGATAGACAAGATCACTCAGCAGATGGCAGCCACCTCCCAGGAAACCGCCGCAGCCTCTGAAGAGCTTTCAGGCCAGGCACTGGAAATGAAAAGTCTTGTGAGTGACCTGCTTGCCGTCATAAAAGGAGGATGAGAATTCATCATTTTTCTTGGAGCATCTCCGTTGCATGATCCAAAGTCACTTGGGTCATTTTTGCTCCTCCCAGCATCCTGGCGATTTCCCGGACACGATCTTTTTCATCTAACGGATCAATGGTAGTCAAGGTTCTGCCATCTGAAACATGCTTGGAAATTTTGAAATGACGGTCTCCGAATTTTGCAATCTGGGGCAGATGCGTAATGCAGATGACCTGGTGATAATCGGCAAGGGAGGACAGTTTTCTGCCGACAACCTCAGCCGTGCTGCCTCCGATTCCCGCGTCCACCTCGTCGAAAATGACCGTCTCCACAGATTCAGTCTGAGCCAATATTGCCTTTAAAGCAAGCACCACCCTTGACAGTTCACCCCCTGAGGCAATTCTTGCCAGAGGCTTCAGAGATTCTCCGATATTCGGCGCAATCAGAAAAGTTGTCCTGTCCATACCTGTTTCACCGAGGGCATTACCATCTGTCATAAGGTAAGGTTCTGTACTCTCGTTTATCGGGATATGCTGAAGCTGTATCTTAAATTTCGTCTGAGACATCTTCAGCGTGGAAAGCTCTTTTTCCACCTTTTCAGAGAGGATTTCTGCGATATGCCTCCTCTTCTCGGACAGTTCTTCCGCCACATGAATCAGTCTGCTTTTCAGTTTGGAAAGCCTCTTCTCCGTTTCAGAGATTTCTCCGGAGATATTTTCAATTCCCGCAAGTTCATCTTCCACAGATTCAAGATGTGAAAGCACGGCTTCCAAAGACCCTCCGTATCTGCGTTTCAGCCTCTGAAGGGTGCCAAGACGCTCCTCGACTTCGTCAGTCCGCTTTTCATCAATCTGTATATTGCTCAGATAGGTTCTGAGTCCTTCAACAATATCTTCTATCTGAAATGTGGTATCAGCTATTTCTTTGGCCTTTGAACAGAGTTCGGGATCAATCTCACATGCCTTGTCAAGACGT
This sequence comes from Desulfobacterales bacterium, assembly GCA_029934695.1. Lineage (GTDB taxonomy): Bacteria > Desulfobacterota > Desulfobacteria > Desulfobacterales > 4be13 > JAOZLU01. The sequence continues at coordinate 6,337 of JAOZLU010000236.1, forward strand.
TTTTTCACCTCCATAAGTCGCTCCACAATGGCGTTCTGTGTATTGTAAAGCTCTTCAATGCCGCTATATACTGCCTGATAAAGCGTTTCTCCATTTTTAAGAATGGCCTTCTCCCGTTCAAGGGCTGCATCTTCGCCAATGATGACACACTCATCCAGTATATCTTTTCTTTGAAACTCAAGCATATCAATCTGTTGTGTCTGACGATCTCTCACGGTTTTAAGATCGTTCAGCTTCTGAATCAGAGGAAGTATTTCCTGATAGCACGTTCGGACTTTCTCACGCGTCGGCATCAGGCCGCCGAACTGATCAAGTATCATAAGATGCTGATCTTCTTTCAGGAGTAGCTGATGGGCGTGCTGTCCTGATATGCTGGCCAGATTCTCGGTGATCGAATTGATCATCTTTATGGTGGCAATACGTCCGTTGACATAAGCCCTGTGTCTGTCATTTCTGGAGATGAGTCTTCGGATCACAAGACCTTCGGAAATATCATAATTATTGTCCTTCAGGATTTCAGCGACCCTGCTGTCGGGCGACACCTGAAAGGATGCCTCAAGTTCCGCTGTCTCAGCACCCGTGCGAACAGAGCCTGAATCTGCTCTGCTGCCAAGCAGAAGATTCACGGCATGAATAATGATTGATTTCCCCGCACCGGTTTCTCCGCTCAATATGGTAAGACCCTCGGAAAAACAGATACGCAGATCATCAATGATAGCAAAATTTTTAATGAAAAGTTCTCGAAGCATAGTTGTTCAAATACCAAATACCAATTATCAAACATCAAACATCAAACATCTATTTCAATTCAAAAACAAGTGAATATTCAGCATAAGCGGCCTTTCCATCTGCGGAAGCCGGGAATTGCCACTGTTTTACCCCTGCTGTAATACATGCTGTCAGGACTTCATTTGTCAGCTCACCGGAGATGAGTCTGACATTTGTAACCCGGCCGGCCGAGTCAATTGCAATTTTCAGGACAGCTTCTCCTCTGATGCCAGAGACTTTTTTTAAAGCAGCCTGGTAACAACGCTCAATTTGTTTAAGACGCTTTTGAATCATATCCTGAAGGGACCGTGACAGATTGTTGCTGATCACTGTTTTTTCAGGTATGAGACTGACATGCCCTTTCATCGCTGTCTTGTCACCATCCTCAGTCATGGACACATCTTTTTTGGATTTTTCTTTCTTTTTATATACAGCAAGAGGAGAGCGTTTCGGTTTTGCCAGAGGGGTAGGAGGGGCAGCTTCGCGAGCGAAAAACACTCCCGGCATCCCCTTCATCCTCATGGACGACGACCTTGTCACACCACCCACAGCAGCATCTGAAACTCCCTGGGGAAGCGGCAAAGGCTGCCTCACCGTTGTTGTTTTGCCGTCTTTGGCACGCACCTCGGAGTCAATGGCGACAAAAGACGTATATGCAGTAAGCAGATTATAGGCAAGGCCCAGTTGGGTGATTTCTTCTTTGATCTGATTATCTCCCGGGCGGATGCTCCCGTAATCTGAGAGCAAAGCGATCTTATGCCTCGCCCACAGGAAAGGCAGTGCGGCATTGACATCATGGGGGCTGAACTGGCTCACATCAAGTGTTTTCACATACCTCCGGTCACCAGTAATACCGGTCAGCCGGATTTCCCCTTTGGGTCTGCCCCGCCACTTTCCAAAAAGGATCACAGGGCGCTTGGCCAGCACATCGGGAATTCCCGGAGGTTCAACATCATACACATCAAAATTGCCGAAATCCGCCCTGGCCCGGGTCAATACCGGCGTTTGAATGTATTGACGGAATTTCATCGCTTTTTTATGAGCCTCTTCCTTTTTTGTGATGATAAACGGCTCTCCCATTCCCACGCGGGCCATGCCTTCAAGAAGGTGACGGTTCACGCTTGAGCCAATGCCAAAGGTGAACATATTCGCATTGCCGAGGCTGTTCCGGATGAGATCAAATGCCTCTTTTTCCACACGCACATAGCCATCAGTTGCAATGACAAAAGATCGTGAATAGGCTTCGGTCCCCTTCATCCCCAAGGCCCGGTTCAGAGCAGGCAGCAGCTGAGTTCCGCCGCCCCCGCGCTGATCTTCCAGGAACCGGATTGCCCTGTCAATATTGCCGGCGTTTGCCGGCAGCGACTGTTCCGAAAGAACTTTGGAAGCCCCCGCAAAGAGCATCACATTAAATTTGTCAGCAGGACGGAGATTTCCGATAAGATTCCTGAGAAGCTTTTTGGAAATCTCAAGGGGAAATCCTCTCATGGAGCCTGAAACATCAACGATGAAAACATATTCCCTCGGAGGAATAAGGGCCGCGACTGTCCGTTCCGGGGGTTGCAGCATCAGCAGGAAGAAATTCTCCTTCTCGCCTCTGTACAAAAGCAGGCCGGATTCGATGTTGCCCCCGGCAAGCCGGTATTTGAGAATGAAATCACGGTTCCCGCCGGAGGTTTCTCCCGGGGCAAGTCTTATTGTTGCATAAGAAGGGCTGTCAAAACTGATATTTACCTTATGGGAGGTGCAGGTTGCCTCCTGAATTCGCATACTCCCGGAAAGATTGACAGCGATGTCAAAAATGTATGTCGGAGGTACCCCTTCATGAAGGTAGGGATTGCTGACCCATTCCTCAGATTTCGGAGCAGTTGACTCTGTCAGCTCGGAATAGCGGGGGCCGACAACAGTGGGATACACAAATTCGTAAATCCCGTCCGTGGGCACGAGCAGTTCTGTGTAGTTCATCTCCACTTTGATGACATCTCCCGGAAGAATATTGGCAATGTTCATCTGGAAAACATTGGGGCGCTGCTGTTCCAGGAGAGATGCGCTTTTGCCCTCCTGCCTGGCCTGTTCGTATTCCCGCCGTGCGGTTTCACGTGTACGCACTTTGGCAGTGATGATCCGCTTGCCAATGGTCATTTTCATGCCATAAACAGATGCCCTCGTGGACGCGGGAAAGACATAGACCGCTTCAAGAGTCTTACTACCCTCGTTTTTGTATTCCTGTGTCACTTTCACATCGGCAATGACACCGGCAATATTAACCTGGGCAGTGGTTGACTTGAGCGGGAGGTGATCCACACTGAAATCGTCACCCGTCACAAGGAAATAAGGTGACAGGGTTTTGTCGGTCATGTTCTCCGGTGTCTGCTGTGCAACCGCAGATGCCGCCATAACAAAAAACAAAATACATGCCGTGTATTTCATAATCATCCTCCTTTTAAAAGTTAAACATCAAACATCAAACATCAAACATCGAACATCAAACATCAAACATCAAACATC
>JAOZLU010000843.1 GCA_029934695.1 Desulfobacterales bacterium
CAGGATTTTCGCTGCACACCCGTCTTATTCCCGGTGCCTCGGCAGAATCATTGGAGGGGAGAAACCGCTTTCAGGCTGCCAGGAGATCAACAGTCCGTGCATTGGCGATTTCCATTTCATGAATCATACGAATCTGCGACGGGAAAAGAGTCGTGACAGCAACTGTGTCACCGTCAAGTGTCATAAATTCGACTTCATATCCCTCTCCCCTGTTGTGGACCAGGACAACGGTTCCGATATCGCCTCTTGCCAGCTTCAGATTCCTTATATCCTTTGTAAGAACAACACTGTCCAGTTCATGAATCATTTCGCTTTTCCTTTCAACGGATATGCGGTCACAAAAGAAGGCACGTCCGCCCCGCTTTTAAGAAACCAGATTGAGCGGATTTCCGGATTTCTTCCGTCAGGTGACAGCAGAGTGCCTTCGACAACATATCTCATTCCAAAATCTGACACTTCGGTTCGGGCAGTTTCATTATGAGCGGCATGGAGTTTTAATGCCTGTGCCAGAATATGCCACCGCTCCGGTGAAAAACCGAACAGCATGAAGAATTTCGCCTTGCTGCAACCGTCCCGGTGGCTCAGAGATAAAAGGTAATCTGTAATTTTTGCCTTCGGAACAACAGCTTTTTCATGATTCGGAAGTTTCATGGTGTCTGCCGCATTATACCATTTATTTTTATCATTTTCATCTTCCTTAAAAACCTGACGAGTGAAATAAGCGCGGGGGATTTGCTGAGGCATGCTCACCTTTTTAGTCCTTCTTTCCTATCCTAATACCTCCCTTTGTTTACTAATCCTCAGATTGACTATATCCCAATTCTCCATCAGCCCAAGAAGCCAATAACACCTTCTTTTTTCCCCGTAAGCTTTTCTAATTCTTTCCAAGAATATTCTTCTTTGGGGAAATAATATTTTAAAATCATTTTTATTACTGCTTGAAAACAATGTGTATTATCAGGATTTGGATAAAATGGAATCTTTTTCATATAGTGATCTAACCAATAAATATAAAATTCTGTTCATCTCTCGACAAAAACATATATCGGCCGGACCGACCTCATATTTTCATCAGGATATCAGTTGTGTGAAATCCTATCATGGCAGGTCCGAAGCCCAGATGATTCCGATCCCGGATTCTGCCACCTATATATTCATCAAAAACCACAGACAGGGATATTCTGTCAATCCTTAATTTTTCATATTTTTTTCTGCCGGATTCCCTGAACTAACTGAAAATTATGCTGGCAGACAGGAACATTGTTTTGCACATGGCTTCTGAGCCCGGATGTCCCCTGTATAGCGGAATGCTGTCGGTCTGTTCAGCCCCGGCTTTTCCTTTGAATGATGTTCCACCACGCCATGTCCCATGATTTCCTTGTATTTATAAATACTTCCTTTCATATCATTAAATGAACAGACATAACGACTGAAATGAGTGGCAAAAAAGCGGGTTGACCACGGTGTTTCATTCTGTCACCATTTTTCGAGTTTCAAATTTTCCACTTCCCCAAAATGCTCATCACGGCTTACCAGGGTCAGGTCGTGCTGAAAAGCGATTGCCGCAATCCAGATGTCATTTTCAGGAATCGGATGTCCTTTTTTTCGCAGACCGTTCTTGACCTTGCCATACCATCGGGAAGTTTCCGTATCACAGATCAGTATCACATTATCCGAGGCGAATCTGTCAATTCGTCCGGAATTCTTTTCCGGTCTGCCCGATTTGTTCGCACCATAAAACAGTTCTCCGATAACGACAGCGGGAACAGAAATGTCTCCCGCTTTTGCGATTTTGTCAGTCAGAATCGGCTCATCCGCAAACAGGGCTATCACAATAATTGGTGTCCAGAAGGTATTTACCATTCATTTGCGTCTATCCTTCTGCAATCGTTTTCAATAACATCACTCATGATATTCAGATCATCCAATGGGATTAAACCTCTGTATTTTAAGAGATTTCTTCCGGGTACGCCGCTTTTACCGGGCAAAGTCAATCCTTTGATAAAATTCAGTACCTTCTCCTGCAAATTGTAAGGAAGATTTGCCATCTGTGCGGTGGCTTCTGAAATTATTATCTCGCTATTCATCTTTATCTTCCTGAAACCTTATTTAAAAATGGTGAATGGTGAATTATGGCGGGCCGAAAGTCCAAGATGATCTCGGTCTGAATTCTGCCACAGATTCTTTCGTAAGAAATCACAGACAGGGATATGTTGTCAATCTTTAATTTTTCATATTTTTTTCTGCCGGAGTCCCTGATCTGAAAATTATGCTGACAGATTGCTTTTTCATACCAGAATAAATATAATATTGTTTACACCCATCCGACAGCCACCACCGTGACCCGCACATCCTCAATGGCATGCGTCCCGGACAGCTCGTTCAGGATATTTTCATCCTCCACCGGCACAAACACGGCGAGGGTGACGGACGGCAG
>JAOZLU010000844.1:0-1058 GCA_029934695.1 Desulfobacterales bacterium
GAATTGAGGTGTTCAGCCATGCCGAGGATGTTGACACTGACACCTGATGCAGAATTTGCAGCAGCATGACTGGGAAAGAAACCCGGGATTGCCAAATCCCCGCCATTCAATCCGAACAGTTGAAAAAGCTCCCCAAAAGCTCGCCTGGATTGACAAATCCCAAGCATCCCGGGGGATTTGCCAATCCCCCGGAGCGGTTGAAAAAGCTCCCCAAAAGCTCGCAAAAAGCTCGCCTGGGATTGACAAATCCCAGGCATCCCGGGGGATTTGCCAATCCCCGGGAGCAGTTGAAAAAGCTCCCGGGAAGCTCCCCCAAAAAGCTCGCCTTGGGATTGACAAATCCCAGGCATCCCCGGAGCAGTTGAAAACAAATTGTTTCAAACGACCTGAAAACTCGTTCTGCTTTTCAGCTTTTATGAAGGATGCCCATCCGACTGTTCAAAAAAAAGCTTGTCATCATGCTCAAAAATATTTATTAATGGCAATTGATAATTCATTCGGTTCAGATTGCCAAAGCCGAATTTACCAAATTTTGGGAGCATTTTTTAAAACACCGTTTAAGCCGGCACCCGGCCGAAAGTTGAAAAAGGAGTTGTTTTATGTCTGAATTTACCCACTTAGATAAAGAAGGCCGTGTACGGATGGTTGATGTGTCTGATAAGAAACCGACCTCACGCGTTGCAATTGCTCAGGGGGTTGTTTCCATGAACCCGAAAACTTATGAACAAATCCGCAATCACACGGTAAAAAAGGGAAATGTCCTTGAAACCGCCCGAATTGCAGGGATCATGGCTGCCAAAAAAACATCGGAACTGATTCCTTTATGTCATCCCCTGAATATCACCCATGTTCAGGTTGACTTTTTCCCGGATGACATGGCAAATTCCATCAGAATTGAAGCCGCCGTCCGTATTGCTGACCGGACAGGCGTTGAAATGGAAGCCCTGACAGCAGTATCTGTAGCCGCGCTGACCATCTACGACATGTGCAAATCATACAACAGGGGAATGGTCATTTCTGATATCTGCCTTCTTGAAAAATCAGGCGGGAAAAGCGGC
>JAOZLU010000844.1:1158-2433 GCA_029934695.1 Desulfobacterales bacterium
CTTTGAACTTTTTTACTTTTCACTGTCGGAGAGTCTGATGAAAAAATATGCATTTATTATAGTTTCTGTATTGTTGCTGATTATGGGAGGCTGCGCTGCAAAAAAACAGCCTCCCCTGTTTCCTTTGATGCAAATTCAGCCGGCTGAGTATCCCGGGTTTGGCGATGACATGGCTTATGATGGCCTGGGTCACAGCATTTCCCAGAGTATTAAATACCTCAGGCGAATACCGGCTGACAGAACATTTGAATTCGGAGAGGATAGCTTTGACGCGGCCCATATTATCCGATCCTTGGAACATTTTATGGATTTTACAGATACAAGACCGTCAAGCCGGGAGCTGAAGGAATTTATTGAGCATAATTACTTTGTTTATAAATCCTCCGGCTCTGACGGAGAGGGGAGAGTGCTTTTTACCGGCTATTATGAACCCCTTTTACAGGGAAGCTTTTATGAAAGTGATGAATACAGATTCCCGGTTTACGCGCGTCCTGATGATCTGATGACGATTGATCTTTCCTCCTTTTCCTCTGAATTTAAAGGAAAAAAGATCACTGGCAGGCTTGCCGGCCAAGCATTTTTGCCTTACCATGACCGCAGAGAAATTGAACAGGAAAAAGTGCTTCAGGACAAAGCAGAAGCACTTGTCTGGGTAAATGATCAGGTGGATCTTTTTTTTCTTCAAATTCAGGGGTCCGGAAAAATCAGTCTGGACAGCGGAGAACTCATCAATGTGCATTACCACAGCCAAAACGGGCATCCCTATCGCAGCATTGGCAAACTGCTGATTGAAGAGGGAAAGATTCTGAAAAAAGAGATGTCCATGCAGAAACTTAGGGAATATCTGGGGAACCATCCCCAAGAGGTTGAGGCAATTTTAAATCACAATCCCAGCTATGTATTTTTCAGCATAGAGGAAAAAGGCCCTTTTGGTGCTTTGAATGTCATGCTGACACCGGGCCGATCCATTGCTGTGGACAAACGCGTATTTCCAATGGCTGCCTTGGCATTTATTGAAACACTAAAGCCTTTGACAGACGGTACCGGGCAAATTCTCAACTGGACCGACTGCACCCGGTTTGTTCTGAATCAGGATACCGGCGGTGCCATCCGGGGCCCGGGACGTGCGGACCTGTTCTGGGGAAGCGGGGACTATGCCGAAATTGCAGCAGGCCACATGCAGCATCCAGGAAGCCTTTATCTGCTTGTTCTGAAACAGTAATTTTGATGTTTGATGTTTGATGTTTGATGTTTGATGTTTGATGTTTGATGTTT
>JAOZLU010000845.1 GCA_029934695.1 Desulfobacterales bacterium
GATGTTTGATGTTTGATGTTTGATGTTTGATGTTTGATGTTTGATGTTTGAAATTGGAAACTCAGAATCGCAATTCGTAACCAGTAAGTTGAAAGAAAGGATTAGTTATGAAATTAAACGGCGCACAAATTCTGATGAAGACGCTCAAAGAGGAAGGGGTTGACACGATCTTCGGGTTCCCGGGCGGTGTCCTCATCAATATTTATGACGAGCTTGCAAAAACTGACATCCGGCATGTGCTGGTCCGTCATGAGCAGGGAGCGGCTCATGCTGCTGACGGTTATGCACGGGCCGGGGGACGGGTGGGTGTCTGCATGGTGACATCAGGCCCGGGGGCAACCAACACGGTGACAGGCATTGCGTCCGCGTATATGGATTCAATCCCGGTGGTTATCATCACTGGCCAGGTTCCGACCCAGCTGATCGGAAATGATGCGTTTCAGGAAGTTGATATCGTTGGCATCACGCGGCCATGCACCAAGCACAATTTCCTTGTTCAGCGTACCGAGGATCTTGCAAGAATTATCAAGGAGGCGTTTTTCATCGCCAGATCTGGGCGTCCGGGACCTGTGCTGGTTGATATTCCCAAGGATGTGTCAAACAACGTGACAGATCTTGAGATGCCTGAGGACGTTGCGCTCCGCTCGTACAACCCGACCTACAATCCGAATATGAGACAGTTGAAAAAGGTGGCAGAGCTTATAGAAGAAGCCGAGAGACCCATGATCTTTGCCGGCGGCGGTGTCATTCTTTCAAAAGGGGCGCGGGAGCTTACGGAATTTGCCCGTAAAACCCAGATGCCCGTGACCACTTCACTTATGGGCCTGGGTGCGTTTCCGGGATCGGACCCGCTTTGGCTGGGCATGATCGGTATGCATGGGACCTATCAGGCCAATATGTGTACAGGTGAATGCGATCTGCTGGTTTCCATCGGTGTCCGTTTTGACGACCGTGTCACCGGAAAGACAGACGCATTTGCGGCCCAGTCAAAGATTGTGCATATTGACATTGATCCCACATCCATACGCAAAAATGTCCCGGTGACCGTCCCGGTTGTGGGAGATTGCAGGATAGCGCTTGAAAATCTTAACACGCTCCTCAGGGACACTGACCTGGGGGATCTCAAGCAGAAAAGAAAAAAATGGTCTGACCGGATCGTCGAATGGAAAAGCACAAGCCCGCTGGACTATGTGCAGGATGAGGAAATTATCAAGCCGCAATATGTCATTGAAAAGCTCTATGAACTGACCAAAGGCGAGGCCATCATCACCACCGAGGTGGGCCAGAATCAGATGTGGGCGGCCCAGTATTATCATTTTGAAAAGCCCAACCATTTTATCACCTCCGGCGGCCTGGGGTGCATGGGATTCGGGCTTCCTGCTGCAATCGGTGCCCAGATTGCCCAGCCTGACAGTCTTGTCGTGGATATTGCAGGAGACGGCAGCATCCAGATGAATATTCAGGAGATGTGTACTGCCGTGCAGAACCGTCTGCCGGTGAAGGTGGTAATCCTGAACAACGGATATCTCGGCATGGTCAGGCAGTGGCAGGAACTGTTTTTTGGGAAGCGATATGTGGCCACATGCTTAGACTGCGCCCCGGATTTCGTAAAACTGGCTGAGGCTTACGGAGCTGTGGGACTGAGAGCTGAAAAACCAGAGGATGTCGTTCCTGTGCTGAAAGAGGGACTTTTTTCCCCTCACACAGTGATCATGGATTTCAGGGTTGCAGGGGAGGAAAGTGTTTATCCTATGGTTCCCGCGGGGGCGCCTATTACGGAAATGCTTTTGGTTTAGCCAAATTGTCAGTTGTTCCTTGCAACTGACAATTCACAACTGACATAACAAATTAAAGGATTATGCCATGACAGAAAATAAACATGTACTTTCAATGCTGGTTGATAATGAGCCGGGTGTGCTTTCCAGAATTGCAGGGCTGTTCAGCGGGAGAGGGTATAATATTGAAAGCCTCTGTGTCGCTGAGACGACTGATCCGCAGATATCAAGGCTGATTATCGTTACCCAGGCAAATCAGCCCCTGACTGAGCAGATCAAGAAGCAGTTGAACAAGCTTATTAACGTAATAAAGGTTTATGAACTGACAGGGTCGGAATTCGTTCAAAGGGAAATGGCTCTTATAAAGGTGAACGCCAAGCCCGAACACCGCGCTGAAATTCTCAGAATTGTGGATATTTTCAGGTGCAGAGTGGTGGACGTCGGAAAGGAGCATTACACCATAGAGGTGACTGGCGACGAGGGCAAACTGGCTGCCATTCTGAGTCTTATGAAGCCTATCGGCATTAAGGAGATTGCGAAGTCAGGGGCAATTGCGTTGTTCCGGGAACCGAAATAGTTTGAATGAAAAAGCCCCGGATATCGCCCGGTTCGGACTTAGGCATGATCTCAGTCAAACGATTGACAAATCCGAACCGCC
>JAOZLU010000237.1 GCA_029934695.1 Desulfobacterales bacterium
GGCACAGAGTCACAGAGAAAAGGCACGGAGTTATCTTTCCTTGTGTCCTTTGTGTGAGAATGTTTTTCCAACCTCCATCCTTCTTACCTCTTAAATTGACCTTTTCCCCATTTGTTTCTGGCGAAAAATATAACAGAAAAAAGGCCCTCCGATCAGTGCTGTCAGGACACCGATGGGAATTTCATGGGGCAGCACGGCCCGGGTAACTGTATCCGCACATAAGAGAAGAATCGCACCTGCGAGAAGAGACACCGGAAGCAGGCGGCGATTGTCCGAGCCGATGACTGAGCGCATTATATGCGGAACCAGGAGTCCGATAAAACCTATAATGCCAGATACGGAAACGCAGATCGCCGTGACCAGGGATGCCGTGATCAGCACAATAAGCGTAATCCTCCGGGTATCCACGCCCAGAGAAGATGCGGTGCGTTCTCCCATTGCCAGAAGATTCAGGTCTCTGGAGAAAAAGAGAAAGATGAAGAATCCTGTCATAACAAAGAACAGAGCAAGCCCAGCATCGGTCCATGTCCGGGAGGCAAAGCTGCCCATGAGCCAGAAGACGATAACAGAGACCTGCTCATCTGCGATATATTTTAAGAAACTTATGCCTGCTGACAGGATAGACGATACGATGATTCCCGATAAAATAAGGTTGTTGGAAGAGATGCCGCCGCCGGATGAAGACAGATATATCACAAATAACAGCGTGGCTGTCGCGCCGGTAAATGCAAATAGCAGAATCGAATAGGACCCGTAAAAGCTGATATTCAGCAGAAGCGCAATGGATGCCCCGAAAGCGGCCCCCGCGGAAACACCGAGCGTGTAAGGATCTGCCAGGGGATTCAGGAGGATTCCCTGGAATACGCAGCCGGCCAGGGCGAGTCCCCCTCCGACAATCGCAGATGTCAGAATACGGGGCAGACGAACCTCCATCACCACAACAGGAAACAGCTCATCCATTCCGGTTAAAAACGTATCGTTGCCTGTCACGCTCGCTGTGATGATTTTAATGACATCTGCCGGTGATATTGAGATATATCCCATGCCTGTGGAGATGACAATAATGATGCACAGTATCACGGACAAAAATAATACCTGCATCCTCCAGATGTTCTTTTCTGTCTTTTTCAAGGGTTTTGGGTTTTGGGTTTTAGATTTTAGGTTTTAAGCCCCAAGCCGGACGGGGATTTGCAATCCCGTCCGGATCATTTCGGGACCCCAAGCCGGACGGGGGATTTGCAATCCCGTCCGGATCATTCCGGGACTCCGGTGATGAGGCGGAAACATTGCGGACGGGATTGCAAATCCCGTCCGGCATAAACGATCCCGTCCGGCCTGATCTCTATTTGAAATGACTCATCACGATTTTGAGATGATCCACCCAGATATTTACAATATCGTCATATTCCGCTGTTCCCTTGAGTACAGGCACACAGGCAATTCCCGCTTTCGTGAGAATGCTTTTCCATGAGTCTGCCTCGTCTCCGGCCATATCATTCCGGGCATGATCCCCGGCCACGGACATAAAGGGGAGAAGATATGTTTTTTTGATCTTCTTTGATGCAAGCATGTCCTTAATCTCATCAATGCCGGGAGCACCCTCCACCGTGCCGACAAAAATGTTGGGGTCTTTCCTTTGGAGATAATACATCATGGCGGCATAAAACGCATTGCTGGGATGCGGCGAGCCATGACCCATGAGAACAACGGCATCCCCTTTTTTCCGATCCTTGGGAATGTTCTTTATCATGGCATCTGTGACGCGTTTCAGGTCACCGTCAGTTCCCAGAAGGGGATATCCCACGAATATTTTTCTGAATCCTCCGGCCATATTGCCAAACGCATGGGCATTCCTGCGTACATCGTGAAATTCTTCTCCGGCAATCGTGTGCAGAGACTGAACCGCCACATGTGTAAACTCATCATCCATCATTTTGGCAAGGGCCACCTCAACAGAATCAAGATATTTGCCCTGTTTGGCAAGCTTGTGCCTGATAATGTGAGAGGTGTAGCCCCAACGCACAGGCACATCCGGAAATGCCGTTTTTACTTTTTTCTCAATATTTTCAAACGCTATCTGAGCTTCAGGAATGCTGGAGCCAAAGGCCGCCAGCAGAATCCCCTTTTTCATGGGCTTCTTTTCCCCATGTCCTCCGGCAAATGCCGGAAGAGAAAAAAAGACCGACAAACAAACTGCAAGTAAAGACACACCAATTTTTTTGACCACGATAATTCTCCTTTTTAAATGGTTTGGTAAAAATGGGCATTGATATTCATTTGAGCCGCCTCGTTTGGCCTGGACTGACAAAAGTCAATCTCGCGGCAGAGTGAAGTAATGGCCAAAACAAAAATCAAAGCCCTCTGAAATCAATTCAACTTTCAAATCAATTTCAGGGATGATAACCTGGATACCCAAAGTCCGGGGTAACAAAAACACATAAAAAACAGAAAGTTATCGTCTTATTTTTCATAACAAAAAAACCCCGGACCGAAATAAATCCGATCCGGGGATTTCCCTTTTTTATCCATAGATCTTGCGGCCGCCTTGGTCCCGAAGGTTCAGGCCATTCAGTCCGGGCAGGTCTTCTGACTCTCGGATCACCCTACTGGCCGCGCCTTCCCATCCGATTGTCGGACAGTGGCATTCTGCGGCGTTCGTCCCCGATTACAGCGGCGGGTCCGTCCCCGTTTTTAACGGGGTTCCCTATTAAGCTAAATCAAGCGCACCTGAACTGTTAATATGGCTATATACTTATGTGGCGTGAATGTCAATATTTTTTTTCTGTGTACAAAAAAATTTCAGATTTTCGGACAACCTTCTAATATCCGGATGGTCAGATGATTTTGTCTGAAATGCTCATATTCAGCAATATCAGCATATTATCATTTTTTGTCCTGTACACAGTATTTTTTTTTGCAGGATCAGGGCAGTTGTATGAATTTTTGTGTAATTAGTATCTGCTGGGAATCTCTTTTTCCCTTGACTTCCATACTGTTATATGTTATCCCTTTGGATTCGGCTGATTCACAGGGCTTTTTTTGAATTTTCCTATATAAGGAGATGTTTATGATGATAACATACCATCCAGTTATATTTGTCGGCGCAGGCCCGGGCGATCCTGATCTGATCACGGTCAAAGGACAGCGCACCCTCATGGATGCCGATGTGATTGTTTATGCAGGTTCTCTGGTTCCTGAGGCCGTGCTAAAATGGGCAAAACCTGAGACGGTGAGGTTAAACAGCGCGTCTATGCATCTCGGAGAGATCATTGAAACCATCAAAAACGCTTATCTGGAAGGCAAACGGGTGGTGCGTCTGCATACCGGGGACCCAAGCCTTTACGGAGCCATTTTTGAGCAGATCGCTGTGCTTCAGGAAAACGATATCCCGTATGCGGTGATCCCCGGGGTGACTGCCGCATTTGCCGCGGCCGCGGCCATAAGAATGGAATACACACTCCCTGAAGTTTCTCAGACGTTGATTTTAACCCGCATGGCAGGCAGAACACCCGTGCCGGATGCGGAAAATCTGGCATCACTGGCAAGTCATAAATCTTCGCTGGTGATTTATCTGAGTATCTCCATGATTGATGAGGTTGCCGCCATTCTCAGAGACGCTTACGGAGAAAATGCAGGGTGTGTGGTTGCGTTTCGCGTGAGTCATCCTGATGAGAAGATCATACACACAAAACTGGATCAACTGACAACGGTCGTAAAGGAAGAAAATATCACACGACAGGCCCTGATCATTGTGGGAAAGGTTCTCGATGTCCGAACAGATACGTTAATTCATAAGTCAAAACTTTATGATAAACATTTCTCACATGGCTTTAGGGAATAATGGTGAATTATGAATTATGAATTATGAATGACGAAGGGTGAGGGGTGAAATATTTTGAAACTTGAGAAGTCTGACAAATTGGCGATATGGGCCATCACGCCCAATGGTGCAAGGCTGGCGGAGAAAATTTCAAAAGGTCTGCCTGATGCAGATATGCACTTCTCCGCTTTGACAGATGACAAAAAGTGTGCGTGTTTCACTTTCAGAAAATTGTCCGAAACATTGCCCGGGAACTTTTATAAATATCAGGGGCATATCTTTATCATGTCCACGGGCATTGTGGTCCGGCTGATCGCACCACATCTCCGGCATAAAACCGAGGACCCTGCGGTCGTGGTCGCGGATGAGATGGGACATCATGCCATCAGTCTCCTTTCCGGCCATATCGGCGGAGCGAATGCGCTGGCGAAAAAAGTTGCGGAAACTATCCATGCGACGCCTGTGATTACAACGGCCACTGATCTCAGCGGGGTCCTGGCCATTGATGTGCTTGCAAAAGAACAGGGTCTTTTTATTGAAAATCCCCAGGCAATAAAACACGTCAGCATGGCTCTTCTGACCGGAAAACCGATTGACTGCCATGATCCTTTTGGATATTTGTCGTCCGTTATGAGTGATCTGATGAAAGTCACAACTCATAATTCACAATTCACAATTCACAATTTTCCCGGGGTTTTTATTGACGATATTGTCGCTGACCTGGCTCCAACTATTCTGATATTGCGGCCCAAGTCCCTAATTGCAGGTATCGGATGCAACCGGAATACTGATAAAGAGGAGATAAGGGATTTTCTCTTTGAAACGCTTGAAAGAAATATGTTGGCGGGAACCAGTCTGAAATGTATTGCCTCGGCAGATTTAAAGGCCGATGAACCCGGGCTTCTGGAGCTTGCAGGAGACCTTGATATTCCCGCTGAATTTTTCCCACGGGAAGCGTTGGACAAAGTTGAAGATATAAAAACCCCATCTGCAATGGTGGAGAAACATATAGGAGTCAAAAGCGTATGCGAAGCAGCAGCAATTATCGGGGCCAACAGGGGGAAACTGATTGTGCCCAAACAAGTGAGCGGAAACGTGACTGTGGCGATTGCAAGAATCGCCTTTACATCGTAGGCATAGGCCCCGGAAGCTTGGAGCATCTGTCCGGACGGGCATACAATATCCTCAAATCTGTGGATACAGTCGCGGGATATACGACCTATATTGACCTGATCCGTCCGCTGACAGCCGGCAAGGATGTCGTCAGCACGGGGATGACAAAGGAAGTTGAGCGGGTGGAAGCCGCTATAGATATTGCCCTCAGAGGCAAATCGTGCGCCATTGTCTCAAGCGGAGACGCGGGAGTCTATGCCATGGCCGGTCTTGTTTTTGAGATGTGCAAGACAAAGAAGATCAAGGTGGCGAGGCAAGGGGTGAGGAGTGAGGGGGCGGTGCTTGTGGTGGAGGTGATCCCTGGAATTCCTGCACTCTGTTCAGGGGCTTCACTTCTGGGCGCGCCGCTGACCCATGATTTTGCCGTCATCAGTCTCAGCGATCTGCTGACACCGTGGGAACTTATTGAAAAACGCATTGAGGCGGCGGCTCAGGCGGATTTTGTCATTGTGCTGTATAATCCCAAAAGCAGGAAGAGAAACTGGCAGCTTGAAAGTGCTCAGAAAATTATTCTTAAACACAGGGACAAAAACACGCCGGCGGGGATTGTGACAGGAGCCATGCGGGAAAATCAGGAGGTTCTGATTGTTCCTCTTGAATCGCTTCACACTGCTCCGGTTGGTATGCAGACAACTGTGTTTATCGGAAGCAGCGCATCTGTCGAGTACCTTGATTTTATGTTTACGCCGAGAGGCTACTCAGAAAAGATAGATCAGAGGGTCAGAGGTTGACGATGAACGGTTTTTTTCATCCCGCTGAAATCCGGAACCTGAAGGCCAGTACCGTGGCCGGAGACTGACTGCACAGGGGCCTCCGCCAAACTGCAAGTTTGGCACTCCGGACAATTTTTTTGTTGAAGGCTATGGCAGCTTGTATTGTTCTGACATTTTTCAGTTGCAATCCGCCTGAGGATGAAAATGTCAAAAAAGAAATGTCTTCTCACAAAAAGAAGTTTGAAGTCAAATTGCAGCAATATCTGGACAACAAGATCAAAACGCTGAAGATTCCTGGTGTATCGCTGTATATTGATATTCCGGGACAATTGCCTGTGAGCATATCAGCCGGTGTATCTGACAAAGACGCGGGAACCTGAAACTTTCATATAAAAAGAGAAAAATAATGGATTTCATAAAATTTTCAATATCCAAACCTGTATCCGTGGTTGTCGGCATTATCCTCGTGGTCCTTTTCGGTCTCATTGGAATCAGGAAATTACCGGTGCAACTCACTCCGGACGTGGAAGCCCCTCAGATTACGGTTTCAACCTTATGGCCCGGGGCCACGCCATACGAGGTGGAAAAAGATATTATCGAGGAACAGGAGGAAGTTTTAAAAGGCATTCAGCGGCTGACGCTCATGGAAAGCTCCAGTTATAACAGCCTGGGCGAGATCACCCTGACATTTGAGGTCGGAACAGATATTGACGCCGCACTGCTGAGGGTTTCCAACAAACTGAACGAGGTCAGACGCTATCCTGACAATGTTGAAAAGCCGGTGATCAACGCGTCCGGCGCGCAGAGTTCCCCGGTGATCTGGATGGTTCTGAAAACAAAAAGCGGCGATGCCTCAGCGGTAAATACTTACAGGACATTTTTTGAAAATGACGTGCGCCAGCATATTGAACGGGTGCCCGGGGTGGGATCACTTTTTGTGTTCGGCGGGTCTGAGAAGCAGCTTGAGATTGTGATCTCTCCTGAAAAACTTGCCAAATACAATCTGACCATCGGCGAGGTGATCAGCCGGCTCATGACCTCCAACACCGATATTTCCGCGGGAATCCTCGGACTTGGCAAGAAAAATTACAGGGTGAGAACCGTCAGCCAGTTCCAAAATATGAATGATCCGTTGGATGTGCTTCTCAGGGACGACGGCATCCGGAGAATTCATCTGAAAGACATCGCTTCCGCCCGGTTCGGTTACGCCATGAATGATGTGTCGGTCATGCATAACGGCTCTCCGGTGATTGTGACCGGCGTGAGAAAGGAACAGGGCGCAAATGTCATTGAACTCACCGAAAAGATGAAGCAGGTTGTCACCAAACTGAACAAGGGCATTCTTGACGAGAACAACCTGCGTTTTGAGATTGTCTATGAACAGACCCCATACATCAACAGGGCCATGGGGCTTGTAAAGAAGAATGTCATCATCGGCGGTGCGTTGGCTCTCTGTGTCCTGCTCATATTCCTGAGAAGCATCAGCTCGACCCTGGTGACAGCCATAGCCATACCGATTTCCGTTATCGGGACGTTCATCTTCTTATGGCTTTTTCAGAGAAGCCTGAATATCGTGAGCCTTGCGGGAATTTCATTTGCGGTGGGAATGCTTGTGGATAACGCCATTGTTGTTTTGGAGAATATTGACCGTCACCGAAAAATGGGGAAATTGCCTTTCCAGGCATCTTATGAAGGTGCGCAGGAGGTCTGGGGTGCAGTGCTTGCTTCCACTGCGACCACGGTGGCTGTCTTTCTTCCGGTGATTTTCATTCAGGAGGAAGCCGGCCAACTGTTCAAAGATATCGCCGTCGCCATCACCTTTGCCATTATGTTAAGTATGGTGGTATCTGTATCTGCCATTCCCACCATCACCAATCAGTTTTACAGACTCTCGAAAAGAAAAGAATTCAAGGAAGGCGTGTTAGGGAAAATAGGAAATTCTCTTTCAGAGATGCTTTTGTTCTTTTCCCGTATGACATTGAAGAACTGGCTCACCCGGGTTGTAACGATAGCTGTCCTCACCGGGATTGCATCTGTCACCGCGGTGAAACTGGTGCCGAAAGCGGAATACCTGCCTCTGGGAAACAGAAACCTGATATTGAATATTATGATCCCGCCCCCGGGATATTCCATCAAGAAGAGGCAGGAAATGGGGGATTTCATTTTCAAATCCACCGCACCGTACTTCAAAGAGGACTATAAAGACGGGGTTCCCAAAATCAAAAATATGTTTTTTGTCTCCGCAGACCGCATAACGCTTTTCGGGGTCATCAGCCATCATGAGACAGAGGCGGCCAAAATGATGCCCATGATGGGGAAAATTATGAATTCGATTCCGGGGGTATTCGGGATCAGCATGCAGGCGGGGATTTTTCAGAGCGGGATCGGACGCGGGCGCACGGTGGCGGTGAACATATCAGGGGAAGATATTGACCGGATTATTGGCGTGTCGAGAATGTTGTTCGGAGCAATCCGGGGAAAGTTAAAGAATGCCCAGGTCCGTCCCATCCCCTCTCTTGAGAACAGTTATCCTGAAGCCAACTTCCTGCCGAACCGCTCAAAGACGCTGGCGAACGGCATTACCGAGGAGGAACTCGGTTTGTATATTGATGTGATTATGGACGGCAGGAAAGTCGGGGAGTTCAAACCGGAGCAGTCCAAAAAGATGGACCTTGTTCTCCGAACCGATGCCTCGGATATTCAGATTCCCGAAGATATCTCCGAGAGCATGATCACAAACCGGTTCGGCAATCTGATTCGCATTGCAGACATTGCCGAACTCAGATATGATCAGGGCATGATGCAGATTGATCATTTTGAGCGGAAACGGAATATCAGACTCGAAGTCACGCCGCCGCCGGACCTTCCGTTGCAGCGGGCCATGGAAATCATTGAAGACGAAATCGTGAAGGGACTCAGAGACGCTGGCAAGCTGAAAGGAACGAGCATAACCATGGGCGGAAATGCGGACAAGCTGACCCAGGCAATGAAGGCGATTCAGTTTAACCTGATACTGGCTGCGATCATTGTTTATCTTCTCATGTCAGCCCTGTTTGAAAATTTCTTTTACCCGCTTATCATCATGTTTTCCGTACCCCTTGCCGCGGCCGGAGGGTTTGCGGGACTGCACCTTGTGGATCGCTTCATTGCGCCCCAGCCCTTTGATATTGTGACCATGCTGGGATTCATCATCCTGGTGGGCACGGTGGTCAACAACGCCATTCTCATCGTGCATCAGGCGTTGAACAACGTGAGGTACGGCGGTCTGGTCGGGCTTGATGCGATTCTTGAATCCGTGAGAACCCGGATTCGTCCCATTTTCATGAGTACGACCACCAGCCTTTTCGGAATGCTTCCTCTTGTGCTTTCCACGGGAGCGGGAAGTGAACTCTACAGGGGGCTTGGGAGTGTCCTGCTGGGTGGGTTGGCGGTTTCGACGATTTTCACTTTGTTTGTGATACCCGCGCTGCTCTCGTTCTTTATCGGGTTTGAGAAGGCAAGGGAAAACAGCGGGGAGGAATAATATCCTCATGGTCAGTTGGGTCAGTTGGGCTATTTTCAAATCCCCTTATCTTTTACTCTCCCTTCTTTTACCATCTTTACGATCTCATTTTTTACAAATTGCAGATTTTTATAGATTTTTTTTAAATCCTCTATATTTGTGCAGTTAAAAGATTGACTTACAAAATATTGATACTTATCAACTTCCAATTTTTCCAACACTGCAAATCGCCAAGTCTCTCCAATTATAAAAGCTCCTCTGATAGTTTTGGTTTTATTTAACTCAATACCGCTAATCATCTCCGCCAAAAGTTGCGGTCGGGGATTGCTATACTCCTCCGCTCTTTTGAACTCTTGAATAAAAAAATAGG
>JAOZLU010000846.1 GCA_029934695.1 Desulfobacterales bacterium
ATTAATCTCTAAACTTTTAATTCCGGGCAGAAACAGAAGGTACCCTAAAAAAATAAACTCAAAAGAAAAGAGGGATGATTCTGAAATTTATCGTCAGCAGATGATAAAAAGACAGAGAGACGATGAAATCCGAAGATATCGTCAGCAGATGACCTCAAAGGAAAAAGGGAATGCCTTTGAGCATTATATCATCCGAAAATTTGACCGGAAATTCTTCACATTGAAGGATATGAGAAGTGACAAGGGGGTGCCGGGCTTTTATCCCGAATCCAACAGATATCCTGACCTGGTTCTTGAATACAGACCCGCGGCAGCGTCATTTGCCGTGGAATGCAAATGGCGGGCCGGCTGGTGGAAACGGAATGACGGCAGGGAAAGCATTGACTGGGCGGGAGGCGATCATAAAATAAGAAATTACAATGACTATTCTGAAAAAAACAATATCCCTGTTTTTGTGGCAATAGGGGTGGGAGGCGGGCCTGACAACCCGACAGAATTATATATAGTTCCTCTGAGATGCCTAAAATATCGCTATGCTGAAAAAAATTACCTGAGAAGATTTATGAAAAAAAATAAAGGAGGAAACTTTTTCTTTGATTTCCATCGCAATCTTTTAAATTGATTTCTGCATTATAAGGAGAAAATGTCATAAAAATCAAACATTTTATCATTATTGTCATTATTGTCATTGTGCTTGCAGCAACATCTGACTGGGGACATTGCGGGACTCCGAAAAAAGGCATGCATTGTGTTCCTTTTGAACTTATGGACTGTCTTATGAATACATGCGGCACTGAATGTCAGGATGAATTTTCCCAGCATATCACCTATACAAAGGAGACTCAGTGTATGAGTTTCCGGAACTTCATGTCCATGATGAAAATATGCGGAAAAAAATGTGAGAGGGCGAAAGCCGTCTGGCACAGAAACAACGACGGATTCATCAGAAAGGCAGTAAAAGGGTGTATCAGTTTTTTTACCAGTGTGTTTATACATGCCGGCAGGGAAGCCACCAGAACTCTGACAGAAAATATGAAGGTCGGAAAAGCTGTCAGGAAGGAAAAGGCTGAAAAAACGGTCAGAAAGGAAAAGGATATCAGGGTCAGAAGCTTTGAAAGGGTTACTTGGGTGGACGGGAATAAAAAAACAGAGATTCTGTATAAGTGGAAAGATGAAAATGGAAAAATACATTATTCAGACAGGCATCCGAAAACCGTTCAGCCTCAAAAAAAAAGAATGGCTCCGAAAACTTTTTGTCCCCGGAAGAAAAAGATACAGACGAATCCGGACTGGGAGAATATCATGAAAGTAATGAAATCAGATAGTTGATCTTTTTTCCCTCCGGACATCGACAGCCGCTGATTTGTGACTCAGTAATTTCAGGAGGTTATGCCCTGACCGTGTCCGATCCGCAGCCGGCTGATTTGTGACTCAATCAGATTCCTCTGGGAAATTAAGTCCGGACATCCCGATGAAACGGACACCTGCATGTCCTCCTTCCCCATGCTCTCCACGATCTCCGCATAGGACAGTCCCTCCCCGTCTCAGCTCACATGCCCGCCTCTCCTTGTTTATCCTGTGACCAACGTCCGGATTTGTCTTCCGAATACTTTCTATAGTGTTTAACAAAAAGTTTATCTCTATATATTTCAATGAGTTACGCTGTTTTTAATATGTGCTTTTATTTCGGGGCTGACTGCAGATCGGTCATCACTATTTCCGACAGTTCGTCATAAAAAAACGAAGAGCGACAGAACCTCGTTTTTCAGATCTTTGAAAGTTTCCCCAAGCCATTTTTTTCGGGCTTCGGCATCCTGACGGTCGGCGACGAATTTGGCCTTCTGCCATGAGAAGCCCATGTCTTTAAGGAGTCTGCTTATGCAGTTTACGGCGTAAAAAACTCCGAATTTCTCATAAATGAGAGCCTGAATCATGGGGCTTCGCCAGCATGCCTCCGAAAAACCCGCGGCGGCCGGACTTTCGGTGATGATCCTGCCGAGTTCTCTTTTCTGCTCTGCTGGAGCAGGCGGTCAGTGCCGAGGACTACCGGCCTCCGATGACTGTGTTCACGATTTGTCAATCGACGGCTCGACTGATCTCACCGAAATCTGAGTTCATTCCTAAGTCCGAGCAGATGGATAACAGCCCCGGCAGCCGATAAAAAAAGCAGAAAACCTTGACAACATCAGTGTGATTATATATATACAGAAATATATACTATGTCTGAGGCAACAAATCAGCCTGGTCTGCTGCAATGACACCCGACATGAAAAACTTGGCTTTTCAGAGGGAATTTTCACAAAAAAAAATACTGAAAAGGAGGATCATGACAATGCTGGCACTGGTTCAGTTGAATGGGAATCGTATTAAAATCAAGTGGTTGTCAAAATATGCAAAAAGACTGATAACTGTCTGTTTTTAAACGGTATAT
>JAOZLU010000011.1 GCA_029934695.1 Desulfobacterales bacterium
GAGAGACTTCAAGCGTGGTCAGATATGGCTGGTCAATTTTGATCCGAGCTTCGGAAGAGGATGAGGTGATTGACGAATATGAGGATTGGTTCTCTTCCGACGGAAACAGCTTTCAGACATCAAAGACAGTGGATAACACAGATTATGCGTTTGAAATGAACAGTGACTGTGAAGTCCATGTTTCAGGTAAATTA
The DNA here is from genome assembly GCA_029934695.1 of Desulfobacterales bacterium. Lineage (GTDB taxonomy): Bacteria > Desulfobacterota > Desulfobacteria > Desulfobacterales > 4be13 > JAOZLU01. The sequence continues at coordinate 195 of JAOZLU010000011.1, forward strand.
TATGATCTGATGGCAGATTTCGAGTCCTTTCTTGAGAAACAGGACCTTAAAAAGAGAGAAGCGGAACAGACGGACTGGGATGAGAGAAAGGAGGATTGGCTCAGGCATATTGACAGATTCCACAAGACTGTTCAGAGATTTCTGAGGAAGTATCTGGATCAGGGAAAGGTGAGCATTGATTTCAGTCCGCTGACATTGAATGAGGAGCATATCGGAAGTTATGAAACAAAAAAGCTTCACCTCACGATGGGGGGCTATGAAGTCGTATTTTCTCCCCTGGGAACACGCATGATCGGTTCCAGGGGGAGGATTGATATGGAGGGGAGAGCAGGAAAGGTGAAGTTTCTCCTCGTTGACAAGGAATCGGCAGATATGTGGGGATATACAGGTGGGAGAGGCTCGAAAGAAAAGGCTGCTGAAAAAAAGGCAGCCGGTCTTACATGGAAAATAGTGACACCTCCTCCCTCAGTCAGTCTCGTTGATCTGAATATGGAGAGTTTCTTTGATGCGCTGATGGAAGTGACAAATGGCTAAACGGGTTCCTTTTTCAAATTCACAGTTGGACATACGGGAAATTTCGTACCATCATTCCGACACGGAGGCAGCCTGAAAGAATATCCCAAATGAGCTTATTGTTCCCTTGACAAAAAAAACCGGGTTTCCTTCCTTTCTAATACCTCTCAAATTCCGCATCGTAATCGTAATCATCCTCTTCCTCCCGAGTCTTATCCATCTTTCCGAAACGACTTGAAATTTTGTCATCTGCTTTTGAGTTCTCTGTATCAGCATCTTCAAATTCTCGCCGGTTTTTAACCTTTAGCCGCCCCTTTGATGCACCTGCCCCGGTTCCCGAAGCGGGTGTTTTTTGGGCAGTGCTTTGTTCCGATGTTTTCCGGCTGGTGTCATCAACTTTGAAAAATTCAATTACTCTCCGGAGCTGATCTGCCTGATCTGCCAATTTTTCGGATGTCAAAGCTATTTCCTCAGACGAGGAAGCCATTTCCTCAGATGACGCGGCATTTTGCTGAATCACCTGCTCCAACTCCTGAACCGCTTTGCTGATCTGGCCCGAGCCTGTATTCTGCTCATTACTTGCCGCACTGATTTCCTGGACCAACTCCGCTGTTTTCTGAATGTCCGGTACAAGGAGAGCCAGCATCTCCCCGGCTTTTTCCGCAACATCCACGCTGGAGCTTGACAACTCGTTGATCTCAGCCGCTGCGACCTGGCTCCGCTCGGCCAGCTTGCGAACCTCAGACGCGACCACTGCAAAACCCCGGCCGTACTCCCCGGCCCGGGCCGCTTCAATCGCGGCATTCAATGCCAGCAGATCTGTCTGGCGGGCAATCTCTTCGATAATTGATATCTTCTTGACAATCTCTCTCATCGTAACCACGGTTTCTGTCACAGCCTTTCCGCTTTTCTGTGCATCTTGGGCGGATTTCAACGCAATTTTTTCCGTCTCAGTCGCATTATCCGCGTTCTGTCTGATACTGGCATCCATCTCCTCCATGGAAGCTGAAACTTCCTCAGCCGAAGCTGCCTGCTCCGAAGCTCTTTCGGACATTTCCTCCGCGCCAGCACTCATTCCCTCCACTCCTGAGTTCATCTCCGCACTGGCGTAGGCCACATTGTCTGCGGCATGTTTCACATCGGCCACAATGTCCTGAAGTTTCATTATCATTTGTCTCAATGCATCTGCCAGAATGCCGGCCTCGTCTTTCTGATCCACATCTATTTCAGCGGTAAGGTTGCCCTCAGCCACTGACTTGGCAAAATTGACACCTTTAACCAGCGGTTCGGCAATGCTTTTTGCAATAAACAAAGCGAAAAACGCCACAGCCACAGCAATAAACAGGCCAAAGAGAATTGTGTATCTGATCAGTTTGTAAATCGGCGATTTCACCTGAGCTTCATCAATCTCCGCAGTCAGCACCCATATCGTATCTCCGACCTTTAACGGCGTGTATGCCGAAAGCACAAAGTTTCCATTATAGTCTCTGATAATATCTCTTCCTGCTCTGCCGGAGAGTGCTTCTGTGACTGCATAGGTCTCAACACTTCCTGTGGCCGGATCATCAAAAGATGCCTTTACCGAATGATCTGTTTTATCCAAGTAGGAATCAGACCGCATAAGCTTGTCAGACCCCACCAGATAAGTTTCTCCGCTCTTTCCCATACCATCGCGCTGCTGCATGATGCTGTTGATTCCTTTAAGAGACAGTTGGAGGGCCACAATCAGTTCCGTGTCATTATTGTGAAGTACGGGTTGGGCAATAAAGGCGGCAGGTTCGTTGTTGGTTGGAGGATAAAGCTCAAAGTCGGCAATGCTGAATTTTTTGGTATCCAATACCTGCATGACCAGCCTGCCAAGCCCTGAGTCTGCATAAGGGCCGTTCAATATGTTTGTGCCGTACTCAGCCTCATGCCTGACAGAATAAAAAATCTCTCCGTCGGGATGGATCAGGAAAAGGTCATAGTAGCCGTATTTTCGTATATATTTGGAAAAGAAATCTTCCCGCTCCCCTTCCTGTTTTGGCGTAATTGCCTCTTCATAACTCATAGTGGTATTCATCATCCAATTCAGGCCGGGAATGTCCAGCGAAGTGTGACAAACAAGTTCCAAATATCCGGCACTGCCTGTTTTGACATCAGCTCCGGATTCTCCTGCCAGCCCCTTGTCAATATAGATGCCCGTCTTTTCCATACCGAGTTTTCCCGCTTTGACCACCCTGTCGCTGCGATAGCCGGTCTTTCCGTCAAGTTTCCCCACGAGATAACTTTCACCTGTCTCTCCCATGCCTTTACGCTGCTGCATAATGGCGTTGATTTTGTCAGGAGATATCTGAAACGCTATATATCCTTTCAGTACTCCGCTCTCATTCCGCATCTGCGCCATCATGAAAGCAGTGTAGTTTCCTCCGGAAGGCGCGTAAGGCTCAAAATCGGCAATGAGCATATCATCTTGGTCTGCTGATTTCGCAGCCTGAAAAGCCTTTCCCAGCCCCGAATTTTTCAAAGCACTATCCGGAATAATCATGCCAAGGTCAGACTTTCTGGCAACTGTATAGATAACATCGCCGTCCTCGCAGATAAGCAGGATATCATTCCACTTGTTGTCCTTCGTAATACCCTTCATGCGAGAATCATACTTCTCGGCAAGGGCGTTCCATTCGGGTGTCAGCACTTTGCCTGTTTCCTCAAACACTTTGTCGAACTCAGTCAGCGCGTTCAGAACAAACGGATCATCCTTGAGAATACGCAACTGCGCTTTCATGATTTCAAAATAATCTCTGATATGCTCGCTTTTATCATGCTGCGCTGTTCTGAGCTTTTCAAAAGTTGCCTTTCTGAGTATTTCCACTGTTTCCACCAAGGCCCCTGTGTCGCTTCTGCGCTCGGCAAAGAACTCCTCTATCTGATTTTTTTTGATTTCACGCACATTTTCAAGGTGATTATAAGAACTCTCCATCAGAGTTTCCCATGCCTTCCAATTGCTCCACAAACTGACAGGGAGAATGGATATAAAGCCTACAAACAGAAACAGCAGTATCAGCTTGGGTTTTATTTTAATGTCTTTCGATTTGATCATTTTGTCCTCTTTCCTACTCATTTTGTAGGGCAAATTTGCAATTTGCCCGGATGTGATTGCCTGTGCCGGACTGGGTTTGTGCGCCTGTGCCGGACGGAGTTACAAACCCCGTCCCGCAGTGGGGTCCCGCAGTGGGAAACCCCGTCCCGCAGTGGGAAACCCCGTCCCGCCATTTTTGCACTCCTTTTGCACTTGAACGTATAATTCCCTAAACACTGAACATCGCCTCATTTTCCACAGACTGAACCAGTTGTGCAGTATCAAGAATGAGTGCGACGGTTCCGTCACCCAGAATAGTCGCTCCTGATATTCCCTCCGCATCCTTGTAAAATTTGCCAATCGTCTTAATCACCGTCTGATACTGACCAATGACATGATCCACGCCGAATCCGATTCTGCCACTCTTGGCCTCGGCAACAACAACCTGCTTAACAGGAGGAAGGTCACCTTCAACCATGAAAGCTTCCCGCAAATCCAGATAAGGAATAATTTTTCCTCTGAAATTCATCATGTTCCGCCGCCTTGCCCTGGTCAGATCATCATGGATCAGTTCCACGCATTCTTCCACAACTGAAAGCGGCAATATAAAACATGTTTCTCCGATCTTCACCAGAAGGCCGTCAATAATCGCCAGAGTCAGCGGCAGCTTGAGGGTTGTGGTCGTCCCTTTTCCTTTTTTGCTGGTGATTTTCACAGTTCCCCTAAGTGCCTCCACGGTGCGCTTCACCACATCCAAGCCCACACCGCGGCCGGATATGCCTGAAATCTTCTTTGCCGTTGAAAATCCAGGAGCAAATATCAGTGACAGGATTTCTTTTTCATCCAGATCCGCATCTTGCACAATCAGCCCTTTTTCCACAGCTTTGGCGCGGATCACCTCAGGGTCAATGCCCGCGCCGTCGTCGAAGACGCGGATCAGCACATTGGGGCCGGAATGTTCCGCGGACAAACGGATTGTGCCCTGTCTCGGCTTTCCTTCCGACTCCCTGAAATCCGGAGATTCTATTCCGTGGTCTATGGTGTTTCGAATGATATGCACCAGAGGATCGTTTAACTGCTCAATAACGGTTTTGTCCAACTCTGTGTCGGCGCCTTCAATAATCATAATGGCTTCTTTCCCCAACTCATTGGAAAGATCGCGAACCAGACGTTTGAACCTGGCGAATGTCGCACCGATGGGCAACATACGGATACGCATTGTATTGTCACGAAGGTTTGCTGTCAGCCGCTGTACCTCCTCGGCGATGGAGAGCAGCTCGGGGTCACTTTGAAAAGATGCCTTCTGAGAAAGACGTGCCTGAACCGTGACCAGCTCGCCGACCAGATCCACAAGGCTGTCCAGTCTTTCCGAAGGAACCCTGATGCTTGACGATGAGGTTGATTCCTTACGCGTTTTCCGAACGGTCCTGATATGCTCCTGCTCGGCCAGGGCGGAGTCCACAGCACCCTGCTCAACCACTTCAGCCGCTACCAGCAACTCTCCGAGTCGCCTCTGCTCCTCCAGAACCGCCAGCAGTTCCCGGGTTGAAATATCGCCGCGCTCAATTAGAATCTCACCAAGTCTCTTGTAGCCTGTTTCATTCTCCGGCCCGCCTGCCTCGTCAATGATTTCGATATGGATTTCACAGTCATCCTCAACAAATACAAACACATTTTCTATGGCATCAATTCCTTCTGAGGTGGTAAGAATGATATCCCAATATATGTAGCATTTTTCAGGTTCAATATCCTCTAATCGGGGAACGGCATTTGTCTGGGCCACAATTCTGGCTTCTCCGAGTTCCTGAAGTTCATTCAGCAAAAAGATCGGATTTGTGCCGTTGATGAAAATATCGGGGTCCGGGTGAAAGCGAATCCGGTAAGTGATATTTCCAGGTTTCAGATATCGGGCTTCAGGTTTCAGTTTCCGGATTTCAGATTCCTGTTCCTCCAAATCTTTTTCAGTATCTGGGAGAAACGCCCTGATCGCTATGATGATTTCCTCTGATATTGAAGTATCTGCTGTTTCTCCGCCCTCATTTGCGTCAAGCATCGCCTTTATCTGGTCCCGGGCAGACAAAGTCAAATCAATAAGCTCTTTGGTGACTGATATTTTCCCACCACGCACCAAGTCGAAAATCGTTTCCAGTTCATGTGTGAATTCCGCAATATCATCAAACCCGAACATCGCCCCCGACCCTTTAATCGTATGCAATGCCCGGAAAATACGCCCGATCATACCTGTGTCATCGGGTGTTTCCTCCAGCTCCAGCAGGGATGCTTCAAGCTCGGCAAGAAGCTCATAAGCCTCTTCTCTGTATGTTTCTGTTTGTTTGTCCATAAAAACTCCTGTCTTGGGCAAGTTCCAAATTCCAAATTCCAAATAAATCCCATAAGACAAATTCTATCCCAGCACCTTTTTTGTCACAGACAGAAGTTGCTGTGGTTTAAAGGGTTTTACGATCCAGCCGGTGGCACCGGCTGCTTTGCCTTCCCGTTTTTTACTGACCTGTGATTCGGTGGTGAGCATGACAATAGGGATAAATTTATAGGTGGGGTTGGCTCTTACCGCACGGATCAGTTCGATGCCGTCCATGTTCGGCATGTTAAGATCAACAAACATCATGCGGACACGATACTGTCCCTTCAGTTTGGAAAGCGCATCCACACCGTCTGTCGCCTCCACCACGTCATATCCTGCTGATTTCAGGGTAAAGCTTACCATCTGTCGAATGCTGGCCGAATCATCCACTGTCATAATGAGTTTGCCCATCATTTATCCCCTCCTATCCACAAACAGCTTTCACAGCTGTCCGCAGTGCATCCCCTGTTTCGGGTATATCCCGCATCTTTCACAGTCTGTCTGAACACTTGGGATTCCTCGCTGTCCAATATCAGATTTTTATTTAAATTCATGGCAGTGCGGTGAGCTGAACATAGGAGCTGAAGACAGGAGAGATCAACCTCCGTGACTGCTTCAAGCCTGATATGCACATTTTCTGCGCTCTCCAGCGATGTTATCAGCATCGTTCTCAGTTCAGCCGCACGATCTATGGTGAGTTCACCGCCAATGGTCAATATTCCTCTGTCCCCTGATGGTTCCAGCTTAAAGTTCATGATACCCCTCCTTAAACAAAAAACAAATAAAAAAACAAAAACCTGAAACCTTCAGAAAAGTTCCACGTTATTATCAAAATCCTCCTTCTCACCGTTATCCTTTTTCTCATCTTGGGGTGCTTCGTCCGCGTTATTGTCCAAATTATTCGTCTGAGCAATGATTTGTTTGTGGATGTCCCGTTCCTGCCGCATCGTATATCTTTCAGCAATTCTGTCCGTGTCGGACAGTAATTCTTCAGTCTCCTGACAGGTTCTCAGGCTTAGTGCCTGGCCGATGCCTTCCAGTTCCCGGAGAAGCCTCTTCAACTCCCCGGACAGGGCCGGGAGAAAATCAAGGTTGGAGATTGTCTGTGAAATTTCAGTTTTCAGTGCCTCGGCCTGTTGAAACGCATCCAAAGACTCTTTTCTGAACTGCTCATACGCATGAGAGATATACTGAATCCCCACATCCGCGGAAACCCCGGTCTCAAAACCCTTTTCAGGAAAATTTTGCTCCTGCACTTTATCCGCCTTTTCCAAAGGGTCGGGGGAGATTTTTCGGATTTTCCGGACAGAATCAGAGATCGTGTCAAGGATCTCCGCCACATCGCTCACAAATGTGTCTGACTGGTCGGACAGGATTTTCACTTCCTGGGCAAGGACTTCAAGCGATTTTCCGTCTTCACCCAGATGTGCGGCTTTGACAATGGCGTTAAGTGCGACGAGATGTGTCTCAAAACTGACTTCCCGCACATGCTTTGTATGATCTGCAAGTCGGATGGCCGTTTCAGATGTCTCGGCAGTCATCTCCTGGATTTGGTCCGCCAGGCCGGCACCCTGGTCAATGATCTGCTGAAGGTGCGAAAGATCAGATTCAAGCCTTGAAAATTCCAAAGGCGAACCGTTTTCCGCGTTTGCGGATCCGAAAATTGAAAAGCTGTGTATAAGTCTGGCCACTTCACTGTGAATCCTTCCGAAAGCCTGCGTACTCTTATGATGAACCTCGTCAATATCAGAGATTGTCTGTCTTAACTGGGCGTACTGGATTTCCACGATTGAATACGCACTGCCCGCTGTTTCCGTATCCCTCCCCTCATGTATGTCTTCTGCAAAAAGGTGTCTGACATCAGAAAGAGCACTGATAATATGCATCACCCGCTGATTCATGCTGTCGTGAATCTGGATTCCTGCAACAATCTCTCCCACCTGCTGGGATATTTCCCGGGTGTGGATGCCAGCCTGTTCCAGAGTCTCAAGAGAGAGTTTCATCAACTGCCCGATTTCCCGGGCAGAATCCTGCACAGCCCGCTGTGCATCATTCGCCAACCTGTGCAACTGGTTCAGACCAGCGTAAATTTTACTGTGTACAATTCGCTGACTGGCGCATGTTGTTTTGGTATCCTCGCGGATGCTTTCGGCAATTCTGACAGTTTTCTCAGACAATTGATAAATCTGCTGGAAAACAACCTTGAACATATTCAGAGACGCTGCTGACCGGGAACTCTCCACGGCGATGTTCAGCCCCACCACTCTGAGGGACATACCAATCTTTTCAAGTGCCGAGCATACGTTGTAAAGATCCTCGAGCCCGACGATGACAGTATTGACATGGCTGAGATTATCAGTGACCTGGATATGGCAGTTTTTGAAATCTGCAAGTGATTTTCGGGCCAGCCATCTGACCTTGACAAGAACACTTTCATCTGATTCCCCGCCGATTCGGCTGACCGTTTCAAATGTCTGCCGGGTCAGGGCGGTGGTATCAAGATTGATTGACTGAAGCTTCCGACCCAGTTGCAGAAAATCCGGTTCGGCACTTTTGCAGACCGTATCCAGAGATTCAATAAAAGCGGACAACTGAACAGGTATTTCAGACGCTGTTTCCGCGTGCTCGCCGGTATGAACTTCCGGCAGCTCATCTGTATGGGCAGAGCGTTTTTCCTTCCATTTTTTTATGAAAGAAAGGGAAAAAAAATTTTCAGTGAGCCAGTTTCTGTAATAATCAAACAACCTGGCTGTTCCATCTTTGATTTTGTCATATTTCATAAGCTTCAATGGAAATCCCCTTTTCCCCTTCGACAAGCTCAGTGCCAAGCTCAGGGTCCGAGCCGCAGAGAAAATAATAAAAACTCTGTGGTTCCCTGAGCCCGGCCTCTGAGCCCGGCCCCTGAGCCCGGCCCCTGAGCCTGCCGAAGGGATGACAGTGGCAAAGGGGAACGGTTTTAATTCCCTCTTTTAAATTTATTTTTCATTATTCGCAAGCCCCATCAATCCGCCGACATCAAGGATGAGTCCCACTCTGCCGTTGGGCATTATGGCACTTCCGGAAATTCCGGGGATATTCCGCATGGTTTCCCCCAAAGTTTTAATGACAATCTGCTGACTGCCGATCAGCTCATCAACAAGGATGCCTGCCTGATGTCCGTCTTCTTCAATAACCATGACAATGCCTCGGACAGGATCCTGCTCGGCCCCTTCAATATCGAAAAGTTCAGCAAGCCGAAACAGCGGAACAAGCTTTCCTTGAACGGACACCGTCTCACCCCGACGAAGCACCGTTGAAATATCTTCCGGAACCGGTCGGACAGACCTGACAATCGAAACAGTGGGCATGATATATTTTTCGCTTCCCACACGAATCACCATTCCATCAATGATTGCAAGTGTGAGAGGAAGGGTTATTTTAACAACGCTTCCCTTTCCTGGTGCGGATTGGATTTCAATATGCCCGCGAAGCGCGTCAATACTCTTTTTCACAACATTCATCCCGGTGCCGCGGCCGGATACCTCGGAAAGGGCCTTGACTGTGGAAAAGCCCGGTCTGAAAATCAGGCTGAGTACCTCATGCTCACTGATCATAATATCTTCAGCCTGGGTTTTATTGCTGATCAGCCCTCTTTCCCTGGCTTTGGCAAGAATTGCCTTATGGTTGAATCCCCGACCGTCATCTTTTACTTTCACCACAACATTGCCCGATGAATGATAGGCGGACAATTTCACGATCCCATAAGGAGGTTTGCCTGCTCTCTCTCTGCTATCAGGCTGTTCGATGCCGTGATCCATTGCGTTGCGGATTATATGTATAATGGGATCGTTAATAATATCAACCATATTCCGATCTATCTCAGTGTCCTCTCCTTCGGTGACAAAGGAGACTCTTTTTTCCAGCTTATGCCCCATATCTCGCACCAGTCGGGCCATTTTCCGAAAAGTTTCCCGGAGGGGAACCATTCTCATGGACATGCTCATGTTTTGAAGTTCACGAATAATTTTGTTTGTGTGAGACATTTTTTTGAGAAGATCATGGTGACCGCTCCCTGCAATCAGGTCATCCTGGGCTACCATAGAATGCGAAACCACCAGCTCTCCCACCATGTCAATAAACTGGTCCAGCCGTTCCACTGGAACCCGGGCAGAGGATTCAAAGCCCTCCTGTTTTTTGCTGGTTTCCAAGTATTGTTTTGTTTGAAGTCCGCGGGCAACATCCAGCAGAGAAGCAGCCTCTGTTTTTTTCACTTCCTCGTCAATCGGCATTTTGTGCTGATGAATGATTTCCTCTGTTTCTTTCTTTTTGACAGAAATTTCTTTCTTTTTGACAGAAGACGGTGCTGAACCTGCACGCGGGCTTCCTGCTCTGACATCGCCGGATTTTTCAGGGGGGAAAATCGTCTTTTCTGAAGTTCTGGGGAGTTTCCCTGTTTCAACAGCTTCAGAGGATTTTGCGGCCGCTGTCGTCTGGGTCAGAAGAAGAGCCAGTTCATCATAACCTTCAGGTTTGAAAGAAGGTTTGCCGTTTGTCACATCCTGAACAGACTGAAAAAGCAGTTTAAGCATGTCAGCCGCTCGAAGTGCCAAGTCTGAGTATTCCTTTGTGTAACGGATTCTCCGGCCGCGAATAATGCCTATAAGAGACTCTGCATAATGTGCCATTTCTGTTATGAGGGAAATTTCAAAGAAGGCAGATGTCCCCCTTATATTGTGAAATGCGCGGAAAACAGTGTCAACCGCGGTCATATCACCCGGATCCGTTTCAAGAGATAACAGTGCTGTTTCGGCGCTGTCAATCAAATCTTTGCTTTCAGCGACAAAGGCCTCTATCAATTCGATATCAAAGTCTTCAGGCAGGCAGACCCCGACTTGGGCAGGCGCAGTTTTGACAGGTCGCTCCGCCTCCTGTTCCTTGTTCAGAATGGGAACACTTTTTTTTTGTTTATCAGACATGGTGGATTCCTTGTTTTCTTCGTTTACAGGAAAGTTCCGAAGGTAAATTTTCACCGGAAAGAACCAGAGGACAATCTGATCTTTGACCTCCTGACCTGACCCTGTCAGGCATGTCCCAGCGGTTCTATGTCTTTCAAATTATTTTTCTGATGATCCATATCCATATCATCTGCACTGTGTGCCTGATTTCCTGACAGATTTTTGTAAAATTCAGCCATATATATAATTTTTGAGATAAAAAGGGCTCTCACGAGATATCCTATGGCAAAGTTCTGCTGTGCGTTTGAACTATTCTGAAGTAACAAACCAAGGGCCTCTCTGATAACAGGAGATATTCTCGCATGAATTTCTTTCTGTTCGGTCGTAAGATCGCCGTCTTTAATTGCCCCCCAGACCGCAGCGACGATATAGATATTCGATTCTTTTAACAATATTCTTTTATATTCCCTGAATATGTCCAGTGATGCCTCATCAATGCGCTTTTCAATTGTCCTGGCATAAACGACGACATCATCATTCTCTTTGCCTGTGCGTTTTGAAAAAAACTTGCTTAACATATTCCTCCTGTGATTTGTTCGCAGTTCCGCCTTTAGGCAGTGGCGGAACTACGAACTTTTCGGTGGCACCGCCTAAAGGTGAAACTACGAACTTTTCGATGTTCTTCTTTCCAGAAGCGTGATTTCTTCGGATCTGAGGACTCGGTCAATATCAAGCAAAATCTTCACGCCGCCATCCATTTTTGCCATGCCGAGAATGTAGTCCGTATCCAGCTTTGTTCCAAATGCAGGGGAATCCTCAATCTCCTCTGTTTTGATGTTCAGCACTTCTGAAACAGTATCCACAACAATACCGATCATCACGCTTCCTGTTTCCCCTGCTATTTCCACAACAATGATGCAGGTCCGATCTGTATAATCTATTGCGTCCATGCCGAATCTCAGTCTGAGATCCATAACCGGAATTACTTTTCCCCTCAGGTTAATGACCCCCTTCACAAAATCCGGTGTCTGAGGTACAGAGGTGACGGGCATCATTCCGATAATTTCCTTTATTTTCAATATGCCGATGCCATACTCTTCATCTGCCAGCGTGAAGGTCAGGTATTTCCCCTCTCTTTCACCCATCGCCTTTACAGCCTTATCCATTTTCTGAGCCAATTTTTCCATTGTTTTTACCTCCTATGCTTTATTTTAATTGAAAAAAATATGTCGGGTGTTAAGCTGTTTCTTATTCTTGACACGAAATTTTTTGCATACAGTTGCAGGATGAAGCGAAGCGTAAACCCACCATTTTTTTTGCAGATGTGGTGGCTTCCGCTCTGCTTCACCCATACTGCATTTTTTAAGGTTTTGTTTTTTTGCCATTTGAGGCTGACAGTACCTTCCTGTTAATTATGATACACTATAATACAAACTGACAAATAAATATCAAGCCAAATCGCCCGGTTTTGGAATGCAATCCGGCTTTGCAGGCCGGAAACAGGCGGAACTCTGATACAGGTGTGTTTGGGACCAGGAAAATATATGCTTGGAATATTTGATGATATGGCAATAGTTTTCTTCCTCAATGTTTATATATTTTACCAAACTGGAAATTTATATTTTTTTTTACATTTTTGCAATATTTTTTATGTGCTGAACAGCCTGTCTTTATAAACAGCGTGTCCGATCAGAGGACAGACACTCCGGCCCGATTCTGTGAGCCACAGTTTAATCAATATATTACGCCAATTGTATATTCTTTGCCAAATGATTTTATTCTCATTATGTTATCCCTGTAAAATAGCCATTCATTCTCTCCTGTTCATAATTTCATATCTGCAACCTCCCTCAAAACATTTAAAAAACTGATTATAACAGCTCATAGCATATTTATTACGATTTTAGTGGATTTAAAGGTTGAATGATGATATATCTGAAGTTTTGGTATTGTAATTATATTTTTTTCCTGATTATAACGGATGTGGGGAGTCTCCCGTGAACGTGCCTGTGAACGAAACATGCATGGGGATTCACGGACACGTTCAAGGGTGCTATAATCACATTCATGGAACACACAAGGGGCGGTTTCAAAACTGTCCCTGCATGAATCAGGCAGGAATTTTTGTCAATGTCCCATCAGACAAAAAGAATAATACATAACTTTTCCAGACACATATTAACCGGAAACAGGTTACAGACCAACGGGCGTACTGCGAATTGGGGGAACATTGATGCTGATTATAACGCCTTTTGGGAAGCAGGGTGGATTCCGGGTCAGAATTGAAAAAATGTCCCATTTTTTTTTCAATTCTGCATGATGTCATTTTATCCCAAGACGTTATAATCAGCATTAATTTTTATCCCCTTTTTTGAAATTATCCCCTTCCCCTTCAAATGGGGGATCTCTTTCAGGCCGCAGTAGGGTGGGTGAAGGATTTCGATTTTTTACGCAGTAAAAAACGAAACCGCAACCCACCTTGATAAACCCAAGTTTAAGGTAAGAAAGGATTTTAAATTAATGGAAGTTATAACGTCGCAATTTCAGGCATATGCGTAACATCACAATTTGATACCATAACAGACCTTATAAACGAGACGGGTTTTCAGGATTTCTGAACGGTTATTCATTGGTGCCCGATATCCGTCGGCCACCAGACATCAAATATTTATAAGAAAGAGAGGTGTTTATGTTGAAAAAAAAATTGCATTGTTTTAGGATATTGACTGTGTTGTGTTTTTACGGGCTGTTTCCGGCAATGGTTCAGGCGGCTCAGTTCAAAGTCCTCGCTGTTATGAGCTATGAGGAGGATTTTACATGGACCATGGCGATAAAACAAGGGATAGATTCCGCACTGGCAGACACTTGTGAGGTGCGATATTTTTATATGGATACGAAAAAAAATTTGGAGGGCGGGCCGGAAAAAGCAACGCAGGCTCACGCCCTGTATCAGGAATTTCAGCCGGACGGTGTGATTACGGCTGATGACAATGCTCAGTCCATGTTTGTCGTTCCTTATCTGAAGGACAAAGTGAAGACACCTGTGATGTTCTGCGGAGTCAACGCCGAACCTGAAAAATACGGATATCCAGCGTCAAATGTTTCGGGAATTTTGGAGCGTCTGCACCTTCACGAGTCTGTCGTACTGGCGAAGAATATTGTTCCCTCAATCAGGAATTTTGGATTCATCATAAAGTACAGCCCCACAGCCGATGCAATTTTAAGGCAGATTAAAAGAGAATCAGATGACTATCCGGCAAAATTTGTAGCCATGAAAACACCAAAAACCCTCAAAGAGGCCGTGACAATGACTGAGGAACTCAGAGAACAGTGCGACCTGTTATTTCTGTCCGCGGTTCAGGGGCTGGCCGGTGAGGGAGGCGAGCCTGTCATAGAGAAAGAAGCCGTGTCACTTCTGGTAAAGACCTTTGGCAAGCCGACCATCAGCACCGAGGAGCATAATGTAAAGCACGGAACATTATGTGCAGTGAGCAGAACAGGCCAGGAGCAGGGGAGAACAGCCGCCAAAATGTTGCTGAAGGCCATGCAGGGGACGCGGATGGCTGAAATCCCGATCACTCAGAATTATCAGGGAAAAAGAATCATCAATGCGACAGTGATAAAAACATTGGGTATCAAACCCAAGCTTGAATTCCTGATCGGTGCGGAAGTGGTGAAGACAGAAGAATAAAATACTCCTGATTCTGACAGATTTTGTGATCTGAATCCGTTTTTTAAGCGCAGAGGATACAGAGGGGACACAGAGAACCGGCCTTGCTCATCGTTTGGATCAACTTTGCTCGGCCTGGATTGCTAAATCCAGGCCGCCGGATTTGGCAATCCCGCGGGAGCAGGGTATTTATTAATCGCCTGAAATTATACGGAATCACGAAATTCGCCAGAACCAGAAATATTTGAACATCAGATGCCCGTTTTTTTCAAACATCGGGCCTTTACAGAGAGGGGAGATGAAGAAATCATATTCGTTCTTTCATAAAAATATCACCACGAAACTTTTCATAGTGAACGGGCTGGTATGCATCGCACTCGGACTGGTCGTTATTGTTGTGCTTTTTTCATTCCAAAATGTAAAAGAGATTCTGTCAACCGTATTCGCCAGACAAGCCGAGCAGGCTATCGAAAATGCGCAGATCGGAAGAGGGCTTTCGCGAATACTTTCTGATACAAATCTTTTGGTCACGACATTTTACGGAAAAGATGAATTTTTGAAATCTGAAGGAGAATCTCTTATCAGCGAAATAACTGCACTGACAGCAAAAAGTACAGATGCAGAAATAAAAGCCTCTCTGGAAAATTTTACACAGAAAATCCGGGAGGTTCTCGAAAAATGCGGGAAGGTGAATCATTCACGCGGAGAAATAAGGGCGATTAATCAGCAGATGAATACCAATTTACAGGGACTGGAAGAGGCCCTTGCCGAGAGAATTCTCAATCTGGCAACGGAAGGTGAGGACATCTCTGCTATGGAGCAACTGAATGCCATGATCCCCGGACACTATGAATCCCTCCTCCGGATCAGCCTCCGGCTTGCCGAAGAGGGGTTGGAGCATTTCAAATTACCTTTGGAAGACTACGAACATCCCATTCTCAGTATGTTGGAGGAACTCAGCCTGAGATTTCAGACACTGGCCGGCACTTATCCTGAAATTTCCCGATACGGCACACTCCTTACGGATAACACCCGAAAATACAGCGATACAATGCTCCGATTTTACCAAGTTGCAGAAAAACTCCATACACGCCTGAATGGAATGAATGGCAAAAAAGAAGAATTGCTGGCCATGATGGAGGAAACCGACGCGCGTATCGCAGACACAACTGAAACAGCGGCCAGAGATTTAACAGCGAAAATTTTCAGATCAGCAATGGGAAGCCTGGTCATTTTTTTTGTGACCTTGCCTGTGGTTATATTTGCTTTTCTTCTGAGCCGATCTGTCCGCAAATCGCTGAATCACGTCATTCATGGCCTCCTAAATACCTTCGACCAGATGGCCGGGGCTTCCGTCCAAGTATTGTCCGCGAGCCAGAATATGTCGGAAAGGTCTTCGGAACAGGCCGCATCTTTGGAAGAGATGTCCGTATCCCTTGAAGAGATGACCGCCATGACCCGACAAAACGCGGATGATGCGAGTCATGCGTTCGGCATTATGAAAGGTTCGGTCAGGGACATTAAAGACGCGGGTGCCGCCATGACCCGGATGACTCAGTTCATTGAGGAAATCTCTGACGCAAGCGAGGAAATCCGAAAAATCATCAAGGCAATTGATAAAATTGCTTTCCGAACCAATCTCCTTGCTCTGAACGCGGCCATAGAAGCCGCCCGGGCTGGAGAAGCCGGCGCGGGATTTGCCGTGGTGTCAGATGAAGTCCGAAATCTCGCCATGCAGTCCGCAGATGCGGCAAAAGATACAGCAGCGATCATTAAAGCCACAGTAAGGAAGATGCAGGATGGTTCGGAACTGATAGCCACAGCAAACGAAGCCTTTGACAGGGTAAAAACAGTTGGCCAAAAAGTTGGCAAACTGCTCAGTAATATTTCTGCTGCTTCCGATGATCAGGCTCAGGGGATTGGGCACATCAGCGAGGCAGCCGCTGAAATGGACACAAGGGTCCAGCAAAACGCAGCTTATGCTCAGGAGTTGGCCGTCACCTCTGAGAACATGAACATCCAAGCCGGCCAAATGAACAGATTCGTCCAGAAACTGGCCACGCTGACAGCCAGGTGCGGAGAAAAAGAAGCGATCATGGAGGATAAAGATTAAATGAGGAACAATTTTGCTGTAGTGCCTGACCAAATAAGTTCTGAGGGGTTGTTTTATATGAGGATATCCACTCGATACCCCAGACCCTGACCGCTTCTGAAGGTTTCTCACCTGCCGGACGGGGTTGCGAGCTACCTGCTGGAGAAGGGCAAACCCCGTCCGGCAAGAGGGGCAAAATGTGCCCGTTGACATTCATACAAGGAGCAAACCTAATGCCTAATATTGAAGAAATTACCAAAGATCATGGTAAGATTGATCTTAATTTTGTGCTTAAACCGATCATTGCCCATATCCGGGAAAATCCTGGAAAACTGCTCAGGGAGAGTGACGGGAAGGTATATGTCGTCACCGATGAGATCATTAAAGGTATTCTTGATGACCCCAAATTTACAGAGGAAATATCGCGGGAGGGGCGGCTTTTCTCCAACCTGAAATATGCGGATGCCGTGGCAACCCAGCACAAAAGCGGAGTCGTCAGCGAAAAGCAGATGCGTCAGATCACTGAGATGGAGGACCTGATTTATGAACATCTCCGCTCCAAGCTCAAAGGAAAAGAAGCGGACTTTTTCGGTCAGAGTGCCTCCTCCTATTTCAACGCGTTAAATTCAGTCGCCGGCAAAAAGGCAGATATAGACTCGCAGCAACGGTCCGCATTTCCTGACGGCCTTATGCTGAAAGAATATCCCGGGGGAAACGCACTCCTGCGTGTTCCCCATCACACCATTCAGATGAGTGCCCGCATTCCCGACTCAGTGGTCAGTGAGGTAAAGCGCATTATGAAAACGAGGCTTTCCGAGGAATCCCCTGAAGAAGATGAAATTGACGACATTATTGAGAGGGTGGACAAGGATTTGGCGGATCATGCCGGCCATCTTCATAATTTTCTGGGCGTGCTGGACAGGGACACTTACGGGAGAATTCGCAGAACCTATGCGTGCAGTATCATGCAGCAGATGGCAGATCAGCTTCCCGGAGGTTCTCCGGCCATCCCGTACATACAACGGGTGTGCGACTTTAACGAGCTTGTCCAGAGAACGCTCCCGGAAAGCGGGCTGGCCGCGGACGATCTTGTTCTGGAGTTTCCCAATCCCCACGGGAGAGGCGTGATGCCGGACTTTGATCTCATGACAGAATTCGCTTATGCCGATGCTTTGGATGCGCTTCCTTTCTGGGTGACTTTCAGTGAGCTGCTTTCCGAATCAACCTCAGAAGACCGCGTCACCACAACCATGGGGCAACATTTTAAAATGAACGGCAATGTCCCGAGCAAAGGGGCCGATTCTGTGTTTGAATTCAATGTCGCCAAACTGGAGACTTTGGCCGAAGATATCCGTATAGCACTTGCAAAAGGGCAACAGCCGCCAAATGAATATGCTGTCCGCAAAGTCCTGCGGATTGTTGTTCTGTATTATGTGGTTTTTCGTGACAGCGATGATGGCAAGCCGCCCAGGGATGCGCTCACCAATTACAATGAATTTAAGGAGGCTATAACAAAACTGACTGCCCGAAAGACCAGTTTGGATAACATTCTGACCCGTATTGCAGATATGCTGAAAAAGAGCGCATCCGTGAATAAAAAAATCCAAAAGGATTTTAAGGGCCTGCTGACCAGTCGGAAACTGGATAAGCTGCCGCTCAACAAAACAACGCTCTGGCTCATCGTATCAAGGGGAATTCTCAGCAAAACGGCTGACATGGAAAACGCCATGCCCATTGTGCCTCCGACAAATCATGTCGCCAGCTACCTGAGATATCTTAAAGTGACCTGCCATCCCGGCGAGGATTATCAGGCCCTCATAAAAGAGGATATCCGTTTTACCGAGTCGCTGCGTTACCTGACGCTTCCCAAACCTGATCAGCGGGGAAGAGGAATGAAACGGGACATAGATCGCCGGGTTCTGGGAGTGCTTTTTACCCCACGGGACAATGATATGAATTATTTCTCAGTGCCTTTTAAGGGCCTGACAAAGCTGGTCATCTCTTATGACAGGAATCAGATGCATGGCATAAACTCTCAGTCTGGAGAAAACGATATGTCTCTTGCCGCACTTGCCCGACTCATTTATGTATTGCTGGCCTGGGGAGTGCTTAAATCGGTTACCCGCATGGATGACGATACCAAACCTCATGCGGAAAAAACAATGATGATGTTCCTGTCGCTGTTTTCCACATCTTTGCAAAAAGATAAGTCAGCAGGGGGCTTTACTCATGATGCTCATAAAGCCATTGAACACATCATCAGGCAGCATGTCCCTACAAAAAGCCAGGGATTTAAGCTGACAGGGTCAGCCCAGTGGGATAAGGGTGCCCGTCCTATAAACACGAAAAGCAAAGCAGCCTGTGCGTATATTAAAAAAGAGTTCAAGGATTACCGCTTTTGGAATATTGCAACAGGTCTTTCCTCCGGCATGGATGCCCTGTGGGATCTGCCCGAGGCCCCGGGTATTCAGAAAATCGCCCTGATCAGCGTCACTTCCCGGGCATGTGACAGGCTACGCAAACGCTCTGATGGCGACCGCATTGTCATGTTCGGTGATATTCAACGCTTTGAACATGAGATGAAAGATGACTGCCATTTTTACCGGCATAAGCCTGTTCAGGCATTTTGTGATGATATGGACGCGCAGAACTGCTTCAAAAGCCCCTCAGTGCTGTTTGCGAGCGTAAAAAAATTATATGAGGAAGGCTTTCGGGATGTGGCTATTGTCACCAAGGTGCCGTTCACCCGACGCATCCGCATGACCACATACAATGATTCCACCTATATCAATCCGGTTATTCTCCGTACCCTGCACAAAGAGATGCCCGACATGAGAATCTATCCCCTGTTCACGCAGAAATCTTACGGTGTGCGTCTTCATCAGGGCAAAACAGCGTATCCCATATTTCTGCCGCCGGATGCGGAAAATGATGAGGCTATTCAGGAGGCGTCCGACAAAAGCACGTTGTTCCGTGCAGGATCGGTTGTCACATACAGAATCGTTGAAGGCGGCAAGGTCACTGACAGGCTGCACAGCGGCATCAGCGACTATCTGTTTCGCTGTTACCCCGAGACCATGGCCATTCAGAGCGAAGCCATGTCAGTGCTGACCACTCCGGGGAAAGAGCAGGCATGTCTGCACGAGGTGTTGCGGTTTCTCCATTCAAATGCTTATGAGAAATCCCTAAGCAAAGCAGGACGGGAAAAATCGCTGGAAGCGAAACTGGATGCCCTTGAAACCATCATCGGAGAAAACAGTGTGGGGCAGCAGGCAGACATTTTGCAGTTCCCCAAGCCCAAAAAAGGAGTGGGAACCGAGGATAAAATCTACACATTCTCAGTCAATATCATCGCCCTGCTGAAACATCTGGAGAATCAGTCGGACTTGTATCGTGAGAAAACAGAAGCATACAACCACGGGAAGGATAACATGAAGATGCCGATCCGTGCAGCATCTACACGGATTGTGTATAAGAATAAGGATTATTCCTGAGAGGTAATCCGAACATGGATTGTGTGTAAGAAAAGGATTAATCCTTTCTTAAAATATCAATTTTATTATGCTGTATTTGACAATAAAATGACTGGTTTTTATTGCCGTTCAAAAGTGACAATTTTTGGCAATAATCATGCCAAGGCATTTAAATTTGCAACTTTTTTTAAATTCTTTTGAAAAAAATTGGGTTCTCAGACATCCATGCGGGACTTTTTTTATCTGCCCGTCTTTCTCATTTTCCTGAAATTATTTTCAGACCTGAAAAATTCTGTTGAAAAAATAAAAGAATGGGTATATCTTCAATCCTGCATGTGAAAGTATTCTGATTATAACGGTCATGGATGGGAATGAGACAGACGGTGCTTACGGACTTCCTGCGGACAGGGTGTTTGTGGAACTGATGGGGCTTGACACCCTGAGAGACCCGTTCAACCCTGTTTTATTAAACTGGCTGCCTGAAACAGAAAGGAGTGTCTGAGTGCATAAACAAAAGTATCTTTTTATAATCATTGTCATTCTGCTGACTATGGCAGGCTGTGGCAAAGAAAGTGTCAGCAACAAGGGAAATACCAAATTTGAAAGCTTCATAAAGGTAAAGAATATTCTGCTCAAAGAAGTTTACAGCAAACACAGGGACACATTTTATTGTGGCTGCAAGTTCAGCAAAAATAAGAAAGTCCGATGCAAAGTGGGAAAAGGGGAAAGGGCCAAACGTATCGAATGGGAACATATCGTGCCTGCATCCCAGTTTGGAAAAACATTCAGCTCCTGGGAAAAATATACGTCTTTAACCTGCCGGGTGCCGTCATTTATACGAAAAATATTTTCCATAAAATGTAAAACGCTTACTGGCAGGGCAAATGCCAGACGCATATCAAAACTCTACCGGCTGATGGAGTCTGATATGTATAATCTCGTGCCTGCAATCGGTCTGGTCAATCAGCGACGCTCGAATTATCCTTACAGAGACATTCCCGGTGAGAAAAGAGAATTCGGAAACTGTGATTTTGAAGTATCAGGAAAAGCAGCCGAGCCTCCCTCAAATGTCAGGGGAAATATTGCCAGAACTTATTTTTATATGGATCACGCTTATCCCAAGCGGAACATCATGTCTTCAAAAGAGAAGAAAGTATTCAAGGCATGGGACAAAAAAGACCCGGTGGATGAATGGGAGTGCGAACGGTGCAAAAAAATAGAAAGTCATCAGGGTAATGTGAATCCATTTGTCAAAAAGCCATGTCAGAAAAAAGGATTGTGGCAGTGATCAGGATAACGGCTTGCCAACGACATTGTATAGATGAAAATCCGGGCATTAACGGAGTGCAAAAATGGATTTGCTCAGGATGTGATTACTGTGACGGAATTTTTGCTTCCTGGAAACTACAGACGAATATATTTTGATTTACAGAGGAGATATTATGAAAAATTTGTTTAAAATCAGTGTGTTTTTCTCATGTATGCTTGTATTCATTTTCCTGCCGTTATCATCAGCGGCCCAGGAACAGGAAATTTACACCCACCAACTCACCCAGTCAACTTCAGGCTATCAGTTCTGGACAACCCCGCCAAGCGAGCGCGTGTTCAGAGATGACGGAGTTCCTGCTGAAACCGGTTCGGAAGTGAAGGTGTATGCCGCACAAAATGAGTTCGAGCCGTTTCAGGTGATTGTGAGACCGGCATCGTCGGGAAATGTCACAGTTAATATGGATGATTTCGGTGCCGGTATCACAACTGAGATTTATCAGGTGAAATACGTCAGCATTTCCCAGGCCACGGACAGTCTGGGGAAAACCGGCCCTTATCCGGACCCCCTGTGGCCCTTGGAAAAGGGGGCATCGGTGAATGTCACCGCCAGTCAGAACACCTCGTTCTGGTTCAGTGTCTCTGTCCCGAAAACGGCCGCATCAGGGGATTACACAGCGAATGCCCGGATCGGGGGTGTCAGCATTCCTGTCAGGCTGCATGTCTTCAATTTTGCGGTTCCGGACGGGCTTCATGTGAAATCACAGATGAATTATTCGCATGAGACCATCCTCGGCAAATACGGCGTCTCCGGCACTGGCGACGATTACTGGATGTATGTTGACAAAATGAAGCAGTATTTCATTGACCACCGGCTCACCCCGAAATCCCCTCTGTGGTCCGGCGGGCTGACCGCCGGAGGAGGCGCACCTTATATTGGTTATGACTGCGACACAAAAACCCTGACGGATTCTGACGGCATCTGGGGTTTTGAGGCTCCTGCTGAAAGATATCTTGACGGAGACGGACTGATGGACGGTCAGTTTGCGGAGCCTTTCAACGGGGGAACCGGTTATCCCTCTTTTATGGCTGCCACTTTTCAGAACAATGACTCATCAGCGGATCAGAGACCTTCGAGTTTCTGCGGCACCGCAAGGGGGACAGGCGACTGGTACACTGCGGACAGTCCCGGTTCCGCTTACAATCAGAAATGGTTCGCATACATCGCTGTTCTTCAGGACTATCTGAACAGCAGAGGCTGTCTTGACAAGTCCTATTATTATTTTGCCAATGAGCCGCAGGATCAGGCAGACTACGACGCGGTGGCATGGTATTCCAATGAGCTGAAAAAAGCGGCTCCGAATCTGACGCTCATGGTGTCCGAGGAGCCCAAGCCGGAGATTTACAACACCGGAAAAATTGACATCTGGCTGCCGGTTCTCAACAATTACGAGCCGGATGTCTCACACGACCGGGAAAAGAATCACGGTGAGGAGACATGGATATATTTTCTCCACGGCACAAGACCGCCTTATTTCAACCCGGTCACCCTTGATCATCCGGGCATCGAAAGCAAGTTCACAGGATGGTTTCTCTGGAAATACAGGGTGCGGGGCATTGCATACTATTCGATGAACAATTGGAGTAAAAATCCCTGGACATCTCCCATGAACGACAACCACAACGGCGATCTTTTCATGCTGTATCCGCCGTCTGAGTCAAACAGCAGCATTGCCTACGGCTCGAACAGTCACCGTTTTGTCCCCTCAGTCCGGTTTGAACTCATGCGGGACAGCCTGGAAGATTATGAATATCTGTATGTGCTGAACAACGGAAATCAGCCCGAGGTGGATCAGGCAAATGCCGCAGACACCCACGCGGACAAGATTATTTCAGGGCTGACCAGCTATACGCGGGACAGCAACTTCATGTATAATCTGAGGCGGTTCATCGGGCTTAAAAACGGAGACGAAATATCCGCCATTCCCGATATTCAGCCGGCAGTGACACACCCGAGGGCAGAAGGTCTTCCGGGAAATTATCATATCAATTTCCAGGATCCGGGCGGATCGCCTGTAGCAGATCCGCTGATCGTTGACGAAAAGGAATACATGAAAATCGGATGGAACGAGTATGAAACGGACACCTCTCTCGGATATGGCTGGTACGGCAACATGGCGCATGTGAAGTATCAGTACCTGTCCCAAGGCCCGAATGAACTTCAGAAAAGCATTCTTTATGATGACTGGGGAAGGGAGAAGACGTTTGAGTTTGACCTGCCTCGCGGGACATACAATGTGACTGTGTCCGTGGGATGGCAGGGGAAAACGTATTTCCGCAACAAGATAGATATTGAGGGTGTCAGCTTTGTGAATGACGAGGAGACAACACCGTCAGATCCGTACATCGTCCGCACGAAAGAGGTCACGATCTCGGATAACAGACTGACCATGGAGATGGGAATTTTCAATGAATACACCATGCTCAACTATCTTGATATTGAGGCGGTCGGCGGTGTCCCCGACAACCCTGTTGCCGATTTCACAGCAGGCCAGACATCCGGGTCTGTGCCGCTTACCGTTCAGTTTACAGACACTTCGGAAAATAATCCCACAACTTGGGAATGGGATTTTGACAATGACGGCACTGTTGATTCGAGGGCGCAGAATCCTTCTCACACTTACACAGTGAATGGGAAATACACAGTATCTTTGAAAGCGATCAGCAAGAGCGGTGCCGACACCGGGACAAAAATTGATTTTGTCACCGTCAGTTCCGCTCTTCCGCCAAAGAATCTCAGGATCATTCGGATTGAATAGCGCAGAAGAAGACGCTCGGTTCGGCCCGTGCTGCTCGGTTCGTGCTGCTCGGTTCGGCTCGTGCTGCTCGGTTCGGGTTGGCAAACCCTAACCATGAAAGGGCGGGGGATTTGCCAATCCCCCGCAGGCATTCTCTCTCATCGCTCGGTTCGGGTTGGCAAACCCTAACCATGAAAGGGCGGGGGATTTGCCAATCCCCCGCAGGCAACTTTATGAACCGAACCACTTTATGTTGTCGGTCGGAGCATGGATGAGCATGGGTGAGAAAAATTTTAAATCTGAGTTTGCAAAAAAGGAGCTATTATGAAAAAGCAGTTGAAGTTCGTATCGTTGTTGGCAAGTTTATTTGTATTGACGTTTCTGTCCTTATCTGCAACGGCCCAGGAACAGGAAATTTACACCCACCAACTCACCCAGTCAACTTCAGGCTATCAGTTCTGGACAACCCCGCCAAGCGAGCGCGTGTTCAGAGATGACGGAGTTCCTGCTGAAACCGGTTCGGAAGTGAAGGTGTATGCCGCACAAAATGAGTTCGAGCCGTTTCAGGTGATTGTGAATCCGGCTTCATCAGGAAGTGTCACGGTAAACATTGGTGATTTCGGTTCCGGCATCACCGCTGAAATCTATCAGGTCAAATATGTCAACATTGCTCAGGCCACCGACAGTCTGGGGAAGACCGGGCCGTATCCTGATCCCCTCTGGCCCATTGAAAATGGCGATTCGGTGAGTCTCACCGCGGATGAGAACACCGCTTTCTGGTTCGGCATTTTTGTTCCTGAGACGGTTCCATCAGGGGATTACACCACCAATGTTGAGATCGGAGGTGTCAGCATTCCGGTGACACTGCATGTGTTCAATTTTGCGGTGCCGGATACGCTCCATGTAAAATCACAGATGAATTATTCGCATGAGACCATCCTCGGCAAATACGGCGTCTCCGGCACTGGCGACGATTACTGGATGTATGTTGACAAAATCAAGCAGTATTTTATTGACCATCGACTGACCCCCAAGTCTCCCTTTTGGTCCGGCGGGCTGACCAGTAGCGGCGGAAAACCTTATATTACTTATGACTGCGATACCCGGACATTCACCGACAATGACGGGATATGGGGCTTTGAAAAGCCTGCTGAGAGATATCTTGGCGGGGACGGGCTGATGGATGGCAAATTCACAGCCTCTTTTAATGAGGGAACCGGGTTTCCTTCTTTCATGGCTGCCACTTTTCAGAACAATGACTCATCAGCGGATCAGAGACCTTCGAGTTTCTGCGGCACCGCAAGGGGGACAGGCGACTGGTACACTGCGGACAGTCCCGGTTCCGCTTACAATCAGAAATGGTTCGCATACATCGCTGTTCTTCAGGACTATCTGAACAGCAGAGGCTGTCTTGACAAGTCCTATTATTATTTTGCCAATGAGCCGCAGGATCAGGCAGACTACGACGCGGTGGCATGGTATTCCAATGAGCTGAAAAAAGCGGCTCCGAATCTGACGCTCATGGTGTCCGAGGAGCCCAAGCCGGAGATTTACAACACCGGAAAAATTGACATCTGGCTGCCGGTTCTCAACAATTACGAGCCGGATGTCTCACACGACCGGGAAAAGAATCACGGTGAGGAGACATGGATATATTTTCTCCACGGCACAAGACCGCCTTATTTCAACCCGGTCACCCTTGATCATCCGGGCATCGAAAGCAAGTTCACAGGATGGTTTCTCTGGAAATACAGGGTGCGGGGCATTGCATACTATTCGATGAACAATTGGAGTAAAAATCCCTGGACATCTCCCATGAACGACAACCACAACGGCGATCTTTTCATGCTGTATCCGCCGTCTGAGTCAAACAGCAGCATTGCCTACGGCTCGAACAGTCACCGTTTTGTCCCCTCAGTCCGGTTTGAACTCATGCGGGACAGCCTGGAAGATTATGAATATCTGTATGTGCTGAACAACGGAAATCAGCCCGAGGTGGATCAGGCAAATGCCGCAGACACCCACGCGGACAAGATTATCTCAGGGCTGACCAGCTATACGCGGGACAGCAACTTCATGTATAATCTGAGGCGACTCATCGGACTTAAAAACGGGGGCGAGATTTCTTCCATCCCTGATATTGAAGTTCCTTCAGAGGGAACCCCCGGGAATTACTATATCAACTTTCAGGATCCAGATGGCGATCCCACCGCGGACCCGCTCGTTGTTGACGATAAGGAATACATGAAGATCGGAATCACTCCCTATGATGAAAATATGGGATACGGGTGGTTCGGAGCCACGGAAAATTTCAAAACGAACTATGATCCGTGGGGAAGTGAAACCAGTGAGTTAAAGAGAAGTTATGTTTACGATGACTATGCTCATAATCCGAACACCTTTCAATTTGACCTGCCTAACGGGACTTATAATGTTGAGTTATGTATCGGTTCTCCAAGACAGAGCGAAGCGCACAATAAAGTTATTGTAGAAGGTGTCACCTTTATAAATGATGAAGCTGCAAACACATATATTACCCGTACAGATGAGGTGACAGTTTCGGATGGTAATTTAACTCTGGAAGTAGGTATATGGGGGGAATACACTTTCCTCTGTTATCTGAATATCGAGGCGACCGAGACACCTGACACCACCACGACAACATCTTCTACGACCACTACATCCACGACCAGTTCCACCACGACTTCAGTTGGTACGACCACTACGACATCTGTCTCTCCCACGACCAGTTCCACCACGACTTCAGTTGGTACGACCACCACGACTTCTGTCTCTCCCACGACCAGTTCCATCACGACTTCAGTTGAGACGACCACCACGACTTCTGTCTCTTCTACGAGCAGTTCGACCACCACGAGTTCAACGACCACGTCCGTGCCTGAAGAACAACAGTATCACAGCGCAGATTATAATCCGCAGGACTACAAAATATCTCTTTCAGAGATGCTTCGCGTCCAACAGCTTTACATTCTGAACTCCTTTCACTGCGATCCGGACGGAGAAGACGGATATGGTATAGGGGATGGCGATCAGACATGTGCGCCCCACGATTCGGACTACAAGCCTCAAGATTGGCGTATCAGTCTCAGCGAACTTTTGCGGGTCGTTCAGTTTTACAACCTTTTCGGATATCATCCTGACCCGCAGGGAGAAGACGGTTTTGCCCCGAGGCAGGGAGAATAACGCAGTGTTGCTTCTTGAATGTCTCTGGTTCTGACACTTTATCGCTCAAAATATCATGGGTTTTTATAATCAGGCGGGTAAACAATTCCTGCCCTGCAAACTATCAGAAAAATGAAAGGACGATAATGGAGGAATTTGAAAGCAAGCTGATTCCCATAATGAGGGAAGGTGTTGACGTAATTAAAATGATATTTTTCAGAAAATTAAAGGACAGTTTCTCAGAGAAGTATCCTGACCGGGATTCGTCATACATCAGTATGTTGTCAGGAGCGATTCTCAACAATCTTTTCGGAGTTGTGAATACCGCGGAACCGTTTGCAAGTTTTGCGGAAGAGAACAAGGCTTATATCAACAAGGAAATGAAGAATGTCGCCACAGAATTGGAAGAGATGCGTATTCCGCTGACCGATGCGCTCCGAATTCAGTTTCTGTGCGACACTCAGGAAGGCATTGACACTTCGTTTATCCTTGAACACGCCAAAGTGCTGAATATTCTGCTTGCTGACAGGGAAATTCCTTTGCCGAATCATTTTATGACTCTGGTACGCAATTTGGGAAACAAGTTTAATGTGCTGAACCAATTCGGAACGGCCTGAGTCACCCATTATTTTTCGACAAGTACTAACTCAATGCGTTTCTTGTTTTCTTTCATCCTAATCGTGTGTATAGCCACTCGAATATGTTCTCCCGGATTAAAACGTGTGAAAAAATCGTTGACAAGCGTGGATTTGTCAATAATCCCTTTGGACCCTGATTGCAATGATACTACAATCCCTTCTTGTGGACGAATCTCTTTCACAACTCCTTCGACAATACGGAGTTGCCTGTCGGGTGTTATTATTGAGCGACGGCCTTTTTTAACCTGTCTGACCATTTGTTTGTCCGGGGTTATTGAGCGATGGCCTGTTTTAACTTGTTCAGTCGTTTCTGTATGGTCCTCACTTGTAAACATATCTTCTGAATTTATCTTCTCTGAAAGACTCAGGATTTCTTTTTTGGCCTGGTTGACAAAGGAGCGGACGTTTTCTGTGACAGCCTGTTGGTAAGCTCGGTACATATCCTGATGAGTCAGGAAGTGATACCACAGAACCCCATGACAGACAACAATCATCCAAAAGACTATCTGATACTTTCTCTTCCGCGATTTGTGACGATAACAGAGTTGAGCGAGTAACGCACCCGGCCATCCGCCCAACATCTCGAAGGCATGCAATCTGTTTTCAGGAGTGCGCCGTTTCCCTAATCGTGCAGCACGTTTATCCCGGCTATATGCCCGTATCGTGAGGAGGCTCATTGCCGCATAGATCGCAAGCGGGTGAAAAGGAAGTTTTTGTTGAAAAACAAAATACACATAAATTCCAAAGAGAAGGGTGATACTGACCCAGAAGATGGTAAAATAAGACCAGGCAATCCCTTCAATTTTTGCAGAACGTGCGTAATGTTGCTGCTTTTCATCAACGCCAACCTCATACGTCAGCACATCGTTAGTTTTCGGGCGACGTTGATCATGGGGTAGCGATTTCACATGGAGGAAAATATCTTCTTCCCCGTTCCGTGGACGAATAAACCCATATCCTTTTTCATCATTCCAACGTACAAGCCTTCCTTTCTCTCTCTTCATCGCTTCTTCTCGCTTTTGTGTTTTATTGCAGATAGCCCATTTTCAGCATCTCCCAATCCGGGCAGGATTTGCAATCCTTTCGGATCATTCCGGCACTCCGGTGACGGGGCGGAAAAACTTTTATTTCCAAGCCGGACGGGATTTGCCAAGCCGGACGGGATTTGCAATCCCGTCCGGATCATTCCGGCACTCCGGTGACGGGGCGGAAAAGCTTTTATTTCCAAGCCGGGTGGGATTTGCCAAGCCGGACGGGATTTGCAATCCCGTCCGGATCATTCCGGCACTCCGGTGACGGGGCGGAAAAACTTTTATTTCATTTTGATCACGCTCAAATTATTTAACCGGTTTTGTAAATGGCATGACGATCAGGTGGTGGAAATTCAGTTTTTCCTGTTTCGGATAAGCTCCCACCCCGATCCGGATATGATCCTGGTCTGTTTGGATCAGAAGGGTTCCCAATATACGATCCCAGAAAGAAAAGAGAACCCCGTAGTTGGTATCCCGCTCTTTTATTTTTACCGAGTGGTGAATCCGGTGCATGGATGGCGGGACAAACAGAATCCACAAAAGGGATTCAAGCCTCCGGGGGAGTTTCAGGCTGCTGTGATGGAACTGTGTTGCAGCCACCACAGCGATTTCAAATATCAGTATCCCCGTAAAATCGGCTCCGATAAAAAAAACGAGCGATATCCTGATGACAGAAGAGAAAATAAGCTCGCCAGCGTGGAAACGGGTCGCGGTGGACACATCCATGTTCAGATCACAGTGATGAACCCGGTGGAACCGCCAGAGAAACGGCATTTCATGGTTGAGCAGATGCCAGACATACAGCATGAAATCCATAAATATCACGGTGGCCAGAATTTTCAGGCTGTATGGGATGTCAAGGAGATTCAGAACGCCCACCCGATATTTTGCAACATAATCAAGAGTTTCAGCAATCAAAGCGGCAAAGATGAGGCCAATGACAATATTGTTGAACCCGGTGACTGAAAGGTTGATGATCCATCGTTTTGCCTTTGAGACTGTGGGCGGTCTGTAAGGCGTTGCAAGCTCAAAAATCATAAAAAAAATAAGCCCGCCGACAAACAGCAGAAATTTTATTATTGATGTTTCAGATTCGGACATGTTCGTTGGAAGTGAAAAGTAAAAAGTTGAAAGTTGAAAGTTGAAAGTTGAAAGTAAAAAGTTGAAAGTGAAAAGTCCCGCTGGCTTTCCCTTTTGCTTTACGCTCAGTTAAATACATATAATGCCGTAGATAATCAAGTAAAATAAATGTTCCGGAGTGCTGAAATGAAATTTTGGCACCTGATGAACTGCACTGAAATTTCATTTCAGCACTCCGGATGATGCCATATTTTTGTATGTCTTTGTTTTTATTTATTATTTGTGATTAAAAGAATGTGTTTGCCACACTTTGGTAATGCGTCCCTCTTGACACAGGACATAGTTATGAAGTATGACACAAGGCTGACATAGAGAGAATTTTTCACAATCCAGTCTGAAGGAGTGCTGAAATGAAATTTCAGCACCGTCTGCCAGTGCTAAAATTTCATTTCAGCACTCCTTTCCTGATGGATTAAATAATTCAAAATCTGGAATTCAATATGAACAATGACGCTATTATTGAAATCATTGGAATGCACAAGTGGTTTGACAACTTTCATGTGTTGCAAAACATCGGCCTTACGGTTCGCAAAAAAGAACGTATTGTGATCTGCGGTCCCTCAGGCTCAGGAAAATCCACCCTGATCCGCTGCATTAACCGTCTTGAAACGCATCAGCGCGGAAAGATCATTGTTGACGGGATTGAACTGGGCAATAATTTAAAGAATATTGAAAAAATCCGTGCGGAAGTGGGCATGGTGTTTCAGCATTTCAACCTTTTCCCCCATCTGACAATCCTTGAAAATCTGACGCTGGGTCCGATATGGGTCCGCAAAATACCTAAGAAAGAGGCAGGGGAAACCGCCATGTATTTTCTGGAAAAGGTTCGTATTGCCGAGCAGGCCGGCAAATATCCGGGGCAGCTGTCAGGGGGCCAGCAGCAGCGTGTCGCCATTGCCAGGAGCCTGTGCATGAAGCCGAATGTCATGCTTTTTGATGAACCGACCTCAGCACTGGACCCGGAAATGGTCAAGGAGGTGCTGGACGTGATGATTGATCTGGCAAAAGAGGGGATGACCATGATCGTGGTCACGCATGAAATGGGTTTTGCCAAAAGCGTGGCCGACAGAGTGCTTTTCATGGATTTTGGACAGATTGTTGAGGAAAACGAGCCACAGGCCTTTTTTGAAAACCCGCAGCATGATCGGACAAAGCTCTTTCTTAGTCAGATTTTGCATTAAAAAACAGTTAAAAGTTGAATGAGAGGACGAAGAATTATGCAAATGATAAACAGGCTTTATTCCGGCTTAAACGTTGCAATTTTTTTTCTGATCATAATGTTGCCGATGTTTTTTCTGAGCAGCGTTCCAGTCTCAGCAGAATCGCTGAAAATCGCCACCATCCAGTTGAAGCCCTTTGGCTTTTTTGACAAAGACAAAAACAGCAAAGGGATATTGTATGATTTGAGCAGCCGAATCGCAAAAGATGCCGGCTTTTCTTATGAAAACCGAATTGTCCCTTATGCGCGGGTAATGAAAGAACTGGCAGACGGCACTTCGGATTTCAGTCTTGTCTATACCAATGATACTTTGGAGAAATATGCATTACAGGTGATGCCTGTTATGACTTTTGAAAATATTATCATCGGTCTGAAAGGTACAAAATTTGACTCCTTGAATGCATTGCATGGGAAAAAGATTGCTGTCGTGCGCGGCGCAAAATATGACAATGCTTTTTCCGCGGATAAGGCCATCGTAAAGATTAAAACTTATGATTATCAGCAGGCCGTAAAAATACTTGTCAGGAAACGTGTTGACGCAATAATCATTGCAAGAACGGGATTTTATTTTATGATAAAGCAAATGGGGATTCCAAGGGATAAATTCGGTGTGCCGCTGGTGGTGAACACAAAAGATTCCTATCTGCATTTCTCGAAAAAAAAGGCTGATGGCAAAATAATCTCAGCTCTGAAAGCCTCTGCGGAAAAAATCAAACAGAACAATATCGTTCAAAAAATCAGGGATATGTACATTATGCCCTGATTTCCAAATCTCAAATTGATATTTGATATTTGATGTTTGATGTTTGATGTTTGATGTTTGATGTTTGATGTTTGATATTTGATGTTTGATATTCGATGTTTGATGTTTGATATTTGATGTCAGATATTTGAT